>JAATFW010000100.1 GCA_015654985.1 Sphingobacteriales bacterium
AAAAGTACGCCGGGCCGGTAAATAGTAGTACTAACGGCAGGAAGGCAGATTACAGCGTGCCCTTTCATGTCAAAAGATCAGGCCTGAATAAGTCTGATCTTTTAAGAATGATTTTACAGATGATAATCTATAATATAATTACCGCCTGAAGTTTTCCCTGGCAGCGGATACTAATGAAGAAGCTAATACAAGCACAGGAACTGTGCTTCGGAGAATGGAATAATTGCAGAAACAGGCCTACAGATCAGTCAACAGTTCTGATATCAATCTCCCCGCCGCTTTTAAACAGTTCGTGTGGAACAAAATAGCCTTTATTATTTACGTTATTTACTGTAATAGCGGTCATCTTCCTGCCCTTTCCAACCTTCTTTATACTTAAAACTTTCCCGTTATTCAATCGCCAGTTCACCTCATCGAAAATCGGCACGGTTACTATATATTCCGGGTCAACAGCCGAAAAAGGATACAGCCCCAATGAGGAAAATACATACCAGGAAGACATTTCACCGGCATCGTCCATCCCGCAAAGGGCTAAACCATCCTCTCCTATCCCATATAAGTTATTTAAGATGTAATCAATTATTTTCTGCGATTTTTCTGGCTTTCCAACAAAGTGATAAGCAAAGGGAGCCTCGTGGTCGGGCTGATTTCCATGACAATACTGTCCTACCATTGTCTCCACATTTCTGGCGATATACTGCGGGTTCCAGGGCAGGGAAAAGAAAGTATCAAGCTTAGCCTCGAAATTTTTCTCACCACCATATAGAGCGATCAGTCCTTTCATATCATGCGGCGCAAAAAAAGACACCTGCCATGCATTTGCTTCACGGTACATATACTCGTAATATGGATACTGAGGGTTAAAGTTCTTAACCCATTCACCATTTTCCAACCTGCCTCTCATGAACCTTGTAGAAGGATCGAACACATTTTTATAATTCTTTGACCGCTGCATCAGTACCCTGTAATTAGCAGTGTCTCCCAGCTTTTTTGCTAATTGGGCCAGCGCATAATCATCATAAGCATATTCCAGGGTTTTAGAAACACCCGCTTTAGCCTTGGTTTCAACATGAGGGGCGGCAATATCAGGCTCAGAGATATATCCCTTTTCGATATACTCCTTTATAAACGGACGTGTTCCTCCTTCTACATTCGCATTTCTCAGCAATAGCTGGTAGGCTCCCCTGACATCAAAATTATCCAGGCCCCTGAGATAGGATCCGGCTATAGATGACGCCGCGTGATCACCATGAAAAAAGGTGGGAATAAAGCCGGTCTTATCTCCCATATCTTTAAGTGATTTGATCACGTCTACCGTCACTTTTGGCGACAGAATTTCTAAAAGTACGTCCTTATTTCTATAAGTATCCCATAAAGAAGGAACTGTATAATAGTTAAAATCAGCTTTGGTTACTTTTCCTTTTACATCCGTATATTCTCCATTCACATCACTGCGTAATGCCGGCCATAAAACCGCCCGGTATAGAGAAGAATAAAATAACTGCTTCTGTTTTTCTGTCCCACCCTTTACCTGGATTCTGGATAAAAAAGCCTCCCACGTTTGCGTTCCTTCTTTGAGAACCTGGTTAAAGGATTTATCACCTATCTCCTGTTTGAGATTCTGACGGGCGTTTTCGGTACTTACAAATGATAACCCTATTTTTAACTCAACCGGGCCTTCAGACCGGCTGTCAAGCTCCAACACCGCAAAACTATTTTTGGGATCCTCACCTTTTTTCTCCAGCTTCTCTATGTTACTGTTGAGTATTGCATAGAAATAAATTTTATCCTCTCCGATATCCTGAAATCCCTGTACGGTGTGATCGCCGGTCTTTTCAATATCCCAGTTCCGCACCCTGTTATTGGCTTTAGAAAGCTGAAATACGATCCTCCTGTCTTTTTTATTGCTGAACTCGTATTTATGATACCCGCACCTCAATGTAGAGGTCAAACTTACGTTAACCTTATAATCTTCGAGAAATACCTTATAAAATGCAGGGGAAGCACTTTCTTTCTGATGCGAAAACCGCGAGCACGATGTAGTTGTAACTGTCGCAGAATTTGATACAGGCAGGATCGGAATATTACACAAGTTCCAATGTCCTTTATTTGTGTGGGTAAACCCGTAGATCACTGTATCTTCGTACTCATAGCCCGCACCGGAACCAAATTCAGTGATGGGGCTAAGCTGCACCATCGCATTTGGCAGCGAACTGCCAGGAAACACCAGTCCGGCCCATGACCTCCAGCCATCAGGAAGTTTATATCCTAAAATTTTCGGATCAGTAAGAGGCGCTGTACCGATGAAAGGATTAACATATTTCGTATACACCGTCTTAGTCTGGGCATTACAAACCGGCGCAGCCTTATATCCTGCAATTAAAAACACAAGAACTAAAGCTGAAAAACTTCTGATTTTAAAGATCATTTCTTCACTGTTAATGATTTAAAAATTCAATCTTTTCCTGTTCGAAACCATCAAACCAAAAACTTCTCAATCAGATAAGAAAACCGAATCCCGCTGGTTCATTTATCAGGGTAAAAATTGATTAATTAGAAGCAAATATATAAATAAATCGATTTAGTAGATGGAAGATGATTATTTTATCTTTACAGAACAACCTCCAGTTTTTTCCCGGAATAGTTAACCTTCTTGTTATTCTTTGACGATGGTTCTATCCCTGTACCGGCTGTACTATTTACCAGCACCACGTTGAACAACCGCTTCACCGGCATTCCGGGAAAAGAACCTTTCCTGTCCTGAATGGTCAGAGCCCTTTTCCCGTCGTTCCAAACCATTTCAATGGTACTGTAGATACCCTTTTCATAATTATAATTGTCGGTCTCATCCTCATATAACAGGAACCGGCCATCAGCGCCCGGGTAAACCCTTATTTCGAGAGTATCCGGAGTTTTTGCAGAGGTGTATTGCTGAAAAGGCCCCAGGGGAAGCACAGAACCACTCCTTATAAACAATGGGATCTGGTCGATCGGCGCCTCACAGTTCACAACATTGCCCCCTGCAAATGTTTTACCCGACCAGAAATCCGTCCAGCCCGCCCCTTTGGGCAAATACACTTTTATTGATTTAATCTTACTGAAATCGGTAAGGGTTTCGCCTTTTACCCGTTCTGTATACATGGAATCAGTAACGGGGCTTACCAATACCGATTTGCCGAACATATACTGGTTATTGATAGAATAAACATTCGAATCTGCAGCAAAGTCCATCACCAGTGCCCGCATCATTGTAGAAGAATGATTGGTGACCTGCCATGCTGCCGAATAGATGTAAGGAAGGAAACGGTAACGAAGGTTTATAAATTTCTCCTGTGCATTAAAAGCCCAATCGCCCTTTTTACCAAACTGGTAAATTTCACGGGGAGTGGACGTTCCGTGAGAACGGAACATCGGGGTAAAGGCAGCAAACTCCAGCCAGCGGGTATAGATTTCGTGGAATGCCGGATCGTTTACACCTTTGGGATATTTCTCAGAAGTAAAAAAGCCACCGATATCTGTATTCCAGTAAGGGATGCCGGACAATGACAAATTCAATCCTCCTGAGATCTGCTTACGAAAAACATCCCAGGTACCCTGAATATCGCCCGACCATGTCATCGTTGCATTCCGCTGCTGACCAGCGAACGCTGAACGGGTAAGAATAAAAACCCTTTTGCCGGGATTGGTCTTACGCTGATTTTGATATACTCCTCCTGTGGTGACCAATGGGTATGCATTTCTTACGAACTTAAAACTCCCTTCAAAGGTCCGCGCACTGTCGCTCTGAGCTGCATTCTGCTGTTCCGGTTCGGTCGCATCCAGCCACCATCCGTCAATCCCGGCAGAGAATAAATTCTTATTCATATGTTTCCAGTATATATCCCTGGCCGCCGGGTTAAAGGCATCATAAACTTTTACAGAAGGGCTTTCCGGCCATGTTTTAAAGCCATATAAAAATCCCTTTGCGTCCAGTTCGCGGTATATGTTTGTGTTTTTACCAAAATTGGGCCACACTGAAATGATCATATGGGTATTCATCCGGTGGACACTATCCATCATCCCTGCAGGTTCAGGGAACAGGGGGTTTCCGAATTCTGTAGAGTTCCAGACCTCGTCGCCTTCACCCCAGTACTGCCAGTCCTGCACAATACCATCCAGGGGAACTTTCAGCTCCCTGTATTTTTTCACCACATCAAGCAGTTCCCTGCGGCTCCGGTAACGCTCACGGCTTTGCCAGAACCCAAACACCCACTTTGGAAACATAGGAGCCTGCCCGGTTAAAGCCCTGAGATCCGAGATCACTCCATCTGCATGATGCCCGTTCATAAAATAATAATCGATGCAGGTTCCGGCCACCGATTCAAACGAAGTACCATTTTTCCGGTCGCTGAATGTAGTTTCCGAATAATTGTCCCAGAAAATCCCGTACCCCGCCGAAGAAAGAATAAACGGTACAGCAATCTCCATATTCCGTTGACGGATAGTTACCGAATGGTTGCGGTAATTCATAATACCTTCCTGGTGCTGACCCAATCCGTAAAGGGCCTCTCCCGCAGGGACCTGAAAGTCTTGCCCTACCTGGTAAGTATCATGCTCCTGTTCTTTTACCCGTCCGGTACCGCCATCCTGTTCAGAAAGAAGCAATCGCCCTGCGGCATCGAAATAATGTATTATCCCGGTTTTGAGATTTAATCTGACCGTCAGTTCTTTGGTAGTCAGCATCAGGGCTCCATCTTCCTCTTTCAGGGAAAATGGTGTTCCTGCCGGCGTGGCCGTCACACTGAAACTTTTCTTTGCAGGATGAGATCCTTCGGGATATTTTAATACCCGCACCATTGCAGCAGCATAAACCTGCAACTCTATTTCCGTTGAATTTATCCTGATTTTAATTCCGTTAGGGGTGCGTGAGAACGACTGCGACCATCCTTTTACCGTCAATAGCAGAAGACAAAGAATCCCTATATATTTAATTTGCATGTTTGCGCTTACTTTCATCTTATATGGCTACAGTACTTTGAGTACTCCCTTTAATTTAATATCGCCGGAAGAACTGCCTGCCTGTAAGAGATACTCACCCGGATATACAGTATAATCATTTTTAGCCTCATCAAACTGGCGAAGCCCGCTCACAGCAAAACGTACTGTACTCTTTTTTTATTCACCCGCTTTTATATGCACTCTTTTAAAACCGATTAATGTTTTTACCGGCCTGAACTGTTTGATCCCGCTCGCAGAAGCATAGATCTGAACCACTTCATCTCCGTCCCTGTCAGACACATTTTTAATGGTCACCACTGCAGATACCGAATCGCGGGCAGATACTTCCGTCGCAGAAAGGTTCATTTTTGGTTCATACCGGAATGAAGAGTAACTCAAGCCATAACCGAAGGGGTACAAGGGTTGCCCCTTAAAATACCTGTAGGTCCGGCCTTCCATATTATAGTCCTCAAAACCAGGAAGGTCTGTTACCGACTTGTAGAAGGTCACCGGGAGTCTTCCGGCAGGATTATAATCGCCAAATAAAACATCCGCCAGGGCATTGCCTCCCTGCTGTCCGGGATACCAGGCATCAATGATCCCGTCCAGGTTTTCATTTTCCCAGTTTATCGCCATGGCGCTGCCGTTTGTGAGCACAAGGATAACCTTTTTTCCACTGGCCTTCAGCGCTTTCAGGGCAAGCAACTGTTCTACAGGAAGTGTCAGATCGGTGCGGTCGCCGTGGTAAAAACCTTTGATCTCCAGGGGGCTCTCCTCACCTTCTACCGCGGCAGAAATCCCTCCGCAAAAGATCACCACTTCTGCATCCACACAAGCCTTTACGGCCAGGGCAATGCTATCATCCCTGCTCCGGTCGCTGCTGTACCGGTCTTCCGGCTTGCGGATATAATTGCTGGATAATATGTTAACAGATAGACCAACTTTATTCTTTATCCCGTTTAAGAATGTTACAGGAGCAGAGGGAATCCCATTGTAATTGCCATATAAAACATCATAATCATCAGAATACGGACCCATTACTGCGATGGTCTTTACTGAACGCGACAGGGGAAGCGCCTTTTTCCGGTTCTGAAGCAACACCATGCTTTCCTGGGCGGCT
>JAATFW010000190.1 GCA_015654985.1 Sphingobacteriales bacterium
AGCGATGATATACTTATCACGGTTTCCAGCAATAGCCTTTGCTATAAGCTGCTCGTTCTTTAACGGACCATACAAGTCCGCCGTATCTAAAAAATTGCCGCCTAATTCTAACGAACGGTGAATCGTGGCGATAGCTTCCTGTTCATCAGCCGGCCCGTACATATGGCCTTCTTCGAAGCCGGTCATGCCCATACAGCCTAACCCGATAACAGGGACTTCCAGACCCTGTCGGCCCAATGCGATTTGTTTTATGCCCATAGTGTCGATCTTTGTTTTTACAAAGGTCTGCAGGAAGAGCAGCATGTAAGTTTGCAAATCCCTGAATGTTGTATGCAAAACAAGGACGATAATAGGATCAGGCTTCGCTATCGGAAGACAGGTAGTCCTTTAACGAAGAGTATATTTTAATTACCAGGAGACCTCACCTCCATCTTTAAAGAATTTGGCGGTCATGTCCGGATTGGATTGTATGGCCAATTGAACAATGGGTTTTGCACCTTGCTCCGCAGTTTTTGCGCCCTGGAATTGGTTGAGATCGGTGGCCGTATAACCAGGTGTAACGCTGTTAACGATAATACCCGTACCACGCAATTCATTAGCCAGCATAACCGTAAAAGCGTTTAAGGCTGTTTTAGAAGCTCCGTAAGCATTGTATTTATCGCGGTTGGTATTTCTTCCCGGCTCTAAACGCATGTTGATAGAACCAACTTCACTGGAAACATTGATGATCGCTGGCTGGCCCGATTTTTTTAGCAACGGGAGAAATTCCTGCGTGGTTTGTATAGTTCCAAAAAAATTGGTATCAAATATTTTGCGCAGGTTTTCCACGTTCCCCGTAGCAAAATCCTGGGACTGGTCGCCGGAGATACCCGCATTATTGATCAGAATATCTAAAGAACTAATCTTAGACTCCAGCTCCTGCCTGGCCTGGCGGACAGAATGAATATCGGCCACATCAATTACTAAAACAGCCACGTTAGTTATGCCCATAGCATTCAATTTTTGGATAGCCTCATTTCCGTTTTCCTTATTCCTGCTGCCTAAATAAACAAAATACTCCATTTTTGCCAGTTGTTTGGCGGTTTCAAAACCGATGCCTTTGTTAGCACCGGTGATCAGTACTGTTTTCATTATGATAATTTTAAAACTGTTTTAGCAATACAAAAGAACATATTCAACTTGCATCCCACAATACACAATTACCTGCAATTATAGGATTAATCATGGTTTGATTAATCAGCTTAGTTTTGCCGGGTGAGCAGGGTGACTTTTTTGTGCCTTATGTTGTGACCGGTGTCCCAAAGAGATACCGCCGTAGCCCTGAACCAATCCGGGTTATTTTTCTTAATAAACTTTGTACTTCAAAGTACTTTTTATTTATTTTGTATTTCAAAGTATTTTTCTCAATCACAAAAATTAAGATCATGAAAACTTCAAGAAAAAAATTTGTTTCCGTCTTCCTCATTTCCGGGTTTGCCTTTCTTTTTATTTTTAACGTAATTTTTCGGTCAGTCGTTCGACTCATTCCCGAAAGCGGAGAGTCTTTTCTTGGAACGGAATCATTAACAGGATGGAAGAGCATAGTATCCACCATTCTATACCCTATCAAAATTGTTTTGGTAGGTCCCATGCTTCCTCTTATCAATTTGCCGGATCCGCCACCTCCATTTTTGGTTATTGGGTTTGCTTTCTACTGGACTATACTCGCCCTGGCAATTCATTATCTCATCAGTAAAATTAAGCGCTCTCAACTAAAAACGTAATTTTTAGCAAAATTAGAAAATTTCACAATTGCCATTTCCAGAATTTGCAAATCGGCAAAAAAGTTTGACATTTCGCCGCTTCTTTTACTTAAGAGGACAAAGATGCATAATCCAGATTTATGGCAAAATCCAGTACTTCCGTATAATGCCGGATCCCGGCACTCATATCGCTGACCTTGAACAAAGGAATAAATTGCATCGCTAAAATTAGAAAATTAAGTTTATTATATTTAAGCTTTAAATCAACACGTTATGACAAAATTTACCCTCGCTGTATTGCTGCTTGTTTCCTTCTTGCTGGGCTATGGTTTCAGCCGTTTGACCAGCCCTGTCATCAGCAGCCCGCGTGTAACCGGCCTGGGCGGCATCTTCTTTAAATCTAAAGACCCGGCGGCGCTTAAGGCCTGGTATGAAAAAAACCTGGGGATGCGCATGGTGCAAAGCGGTACCAACTTCGAATGGTACCAGGGTACTGACAGTACGAAAAAAGGGTTTACACTATGGGCACCTTTTAAGGAAACAACCAAATACTTCGGGCCCTCAGAAAAACAATTCATGATCAATTACCGGGTGGAAGCTTTGGATGCGCTTTTGGTAAAGCTGAAAGCAGCGGGCATTCTCCCCACGGATTCGGTGGAAAGAGTCAGTTATGGCAGCTTTGTCCATCTGATGGACCCGGAGGGGAATAAGATCGAATTATGGGAACCTAATGATGTAGAATATGCCAAACTGGGCACGATCACGACCAAATAACCCAGCCTTGGTTTAGCACGGTTTTTAACTAATTGGCCTTTCTGCAAATTGCCTGGGAGGATATCCATACTGCTTTTTAAACGCATAAGAAAAATGAGATAAGTTCTCAAAACCAACTTCCAGGTATACATCTGTTGCTTTGCGTTTCTTTTCAGTGAGCTGGTAGTGCGCCAGTTCAAGCCGTTTTTTGGTCAGCCATTTTTGCGGGGTGATGGAAAAAGTTTTTTTAAAATCCCGTTTGAACGTCGTTAGGCTTCTGCCGGTAAGGTAGCCAAATTTGTCCATCGGCATATTGAACATAAAATGCTTTTCCATAAACTCCTTCAGGTTTATCTTACCGGGTTCTTCAAAATTACCGATCGCAAGGAACAGACTGTCGTCAATGATTTGCATGATGGAAATGGCCTCATCTACTTTGCCTTCGGCAATGTTTTCGGGCAATTCATTTTGCAGATCAAAATAGGGCAGCAATGAACTGAACAGGCTTTCAAGCAAAGGGTGCTTATCCAGTTGCATGATGCCTGTTTTCCTGCCGTTATGAACAGGCTTTAAGTGATGTTTGATGAAGTAATGCTGCACTGCTTCTGGTGTAAAGTATATCGCCACCGATTTATAGGGCTGCCCGTCTTTTGGCGCCTTCATTACTTTCGCCAGTTCAAGGCGCGGGAAAAAAATAGTATCACCTGCATGCAGCACTACGGCACTGTCGGGTAAAATGATCTTCATTTCGCCCGACAGCATCCTGATCAGTGTATTGTCCTGCACGATGAGGTCATTATTGTAATATTTTTCCCCGGTACAGGTGAGGAAAATATCAGCTTTTGAAACCGCTTGCGTTGTATGGGTGATCATGCTGCAAAGTTAATACTTTCCCGGCTGCATATTTGCCAGAAGAGGGGCGGATGCCGGTTTGAAACCATTGATCTCGATACCGCCATGCTGCATTATGGCAACTAAGTCTTTGTATTCTGAAAGAAAGGTTATTGGCGGAGCAGACAATTTGTCGAGCGAAGCGATCTCATCAGCAGATAAATGCAGGTCTGTCGCGGCAATATTATCTTCCAACTGTTGTACAGTTCTTATGCCTATTATGGTTGATGTAACTCCCGGTTTGTTATTTACCCATGATAAAGCAACGGATGCCGGGGTGGTGTTATATAAACTAGCTATACGATCCAGTTCGTCAATGATGCCAAGCTGTTTTTCCGTTAACTCAACATCGCCGTTCCGGGTTTTAAACCTGCCGTCTACCTTACCATTGTTCGCCCGGTTATATTTGCCCGATAATAACCCGCCTTTTAAAGGTGACCAGGGCGTGATACCCAGGCCCAGTTCCAAAGCCATGGGTACAAGCTCATCTTCCACGGTCCTTTGCAGTAACGAGTATTCTATCTGCAGGCCGATAAATGGCGTCCAGTCTTTAAACCAGGCGGCAGTTTGTGCCTGTGCTATTTTCCAGGCAGGAGCGTCGCTGATGCCGATATAGCGCACCTTTCCGCTCTTAACAGCGTTGTCGAGCGAACGCATGGTCTCTTCCATTGGTGTTAAAAAATCCCATGAATGTATCCAGTACAGATCAATGTAATCGGTCTGCAGCCTTCGCAGCGAGTGTTCCAGGTTGGTCAACAATGACCGGTTACCTGTACCGGCCGTATTGGGATTGCCGGGAAATACGTTATTGGCAAACTTGGTGGCAATTACCATTTGTGTCCGTAACGACGGTTTTTTCCCGATCACATCGCCAATGATCCTTTCTGAATGATTATTGGTGTAAACATTGGCGGTATCGATAAAATTGCCGCCTTTTTCCACATAGGTATTGATCATCCTGGCTGCTTCATCTGCGTTTGCCCCCCAGCCCCAGTCGTCGCCGAAGGTCATAGCGCCCAGACAAAGCGGGCTCACCTTTAACCCTGATCTTCCTAATATTCTGAATGATTGTAATGACATGATCTTAAATAAATATATATATAATTAAGTATAGAAATTTTTATAGAAATGATACGCCTGTTAATGCTTCGCTCAGCGTCCAAAGCCTGGCGGCATTTTCTTCATCTATTGCATAGGGCATTACACCTGCGATTTTTGTAATACCATGCACACGATTACGCACATCAACATTATCCAGGTCCAATTCGGCCACATCTGTATTTTCACAATAGACCCCGCCAATATTATTCAGTAGCGGGCTTGTTGCGCACCACACGGTTGTGGACGCACCCTGCGGGATGGTTTTTCTGCCGGTCAAAGGGTCGTGTACCACTTTTCCTTCAGCGTCGTAGACACCCAATTTTTGCAGGTCTTCTGTAGAAAGCAGTCTTCCCAGGTCGGTTTCGACTATGGCACCCGGATGCAGGGAATAAGAGCGCACGCCGAAATTTTTCCCGCGGTTATCTAATTCTAATGAAAAAAGGATATTTGCCGTTTTAGACTGTCCATAGCCCAGCAAGGTTTCATATTCACGATTTTCAAAATCAGGATCGTGAAAAATAACGGGTGAGAAATGATGTCCCCAGGAAGAAACATTGACTACCCTTGCGCCTCCAGCCTTTTTTAAGGGC
>JAATFW010000351.1 GCA_015654985.1 Sphingobacteriales bacterium
ATGGTCGCTGATGTCGTTTCTTTCAAGAGTTAATTATAATTATAAAGGAAGGTACCTGCTGACGGCATCTTTCAGGGCCGACGGTTCTTCCAAGTTCAGAGACAATAACCGGTGGAGTTATTTCCCGTCAGCCGCGCTGGCCTGGAGAGTGAAGGATGAAGCTTTCCTTAAAAAGGCAGACTTTCTTTCGGATGCCAAAGTGAGGGTTGGCTGGGGTATTACCGGGAATAACAGGGTGGACGATTATGCTACCTATGCCCGCCTGAGCTTTGATAATGTAAGCGGCGTTTACAACGCCTATTATTCTTACAATAACAGTCTTCAGCAGGGAGTATATTTTTCCAGTCTTGCTAATCTTGATCTGAAATGGGAAAAAACAGCACAGACCAACATAGGCCTTGATCTGGGTTTTTTCAGGCAACGGATCAGTCTTACGGCGGATTACTACAATAAGAGAACGTCGGACCTTTTGCTGAACGCTCAATTGCCTTACACGATGGGATATGAGACGGCTTATAAAAATATCGGGAAAACCGGTAACAGCGGGCTGGAGCTGTCGTTAAGTACGGTTAATATTGAAACGAAGCGATTTTCGTGGAGTACTGTTTTCAATATTTCATTTAACCGCAATAAGGTGCTTGCCCTGTCGCAAAACCAGGAAAGCGTCATCAGTACCGTTAACTGGGACCAGAACTTTAAGGATATTCCATTATATATCGCAAAGATTGACCAGCCTCTTGGTCAGATGTACGGCTATATCTGGGATGGCGTGTATGGTTACGACGATTTCGACCGCCTTCCAAGTGGTACCTATATACTGAAAGATAATGTAAGTACGAACGGAAATACACGGACGCTCATTAAGCCGGGAGATATTAAATACCGCGATCTTAACGGAGATGGTGAGGTGAATGATAAAGACCGCACGGTGATTGGCAGTGGTTACCCCCTTCATCAGGGTGGCTTTACCAACAACTTCAGGTATAAACAATTTGATCTGAATGTGTTCTTCCAATGGTCGTATGGCAATGATATTCTTAATGCCAACAGATTGTTGTTTGAAGCAGGTAATAAGGTATACCTGAATCAGTATGCCACTTATGAAAACCGCTGGACTCCTGATAACACAAATACAACGATGCCGCGCGTAGGCGGGCAGGGGCCGAATGCATATTCGACAAGGGTAGTTGAGGATGGTTCTTACCTGCGTTTAAAAACGTTGTCGCTGGGTTATAACCTTCCTCAGGCATTGCTGAAAAGAATCAATGTAAAAAGCTTCAGAGTGTATACTTCTGCCCAGAATCTCATCACCTGGACCTACTATTCGGGATATGACCCGGAAGTTTCGGTGTATTATACAGGGCTGACCCCCGGATTTGACTATTCATCGTATCCGCGGCCTAAGACTATTGTATTCGGGTTTAATCTTACATTATAAGCACAGTGGATATGACTAACATAAAGTGTGTACCTGCAAATCATTGTAACATGAAAAAAGCATTTTTACTCGGTATCACCGGGATCCTGTTCCTGCTGAGCGGCTGCGAGAAATTTCTGGATAAAGTACCGGGTGATTTTATTTCTCCGGAAAACTATTTTACTAAAGAGGCCGATGTCAGGGCAGCCCTGGCCGGCGTATATGATATTTTGGGAAAAGAAGAAGTATATGGTATGAATATTCCTCTCAGCTTTTCTGTGTCGGATGAGGGTTTTTATTCGAGGAGCGCTTTTGTAAGCGGCCCCGCCGTATACAATTATGATGCTTCTGACCCCAGTGTGGCAAGCCTGTGGAAATTTTTGTACCAGGGTATTGAGCGGGCCAATCTTCTTCTGGCGAATGTAGACAAGGTAAGCATGGATTCTACAGCTAAGAGGGCAGCTATCGGTGAAACAAAGTTCCTGAGGGCTTACTATTACTTCATGCTGGCAGACTTCTGGGGCGATGTGCCTTTAAAAACGGAGCCGGCCACCTCTGTGAATAACACTGATATTGCGCGGACGCCACAGAGGGAGGTTTATGATTTTATCCTCCGTGAGATGGAAGAAGCTGAGGGGATGGTGTATACTGCCACTCAACTGGGAACGGGAGGCCATGTGTCGAAAACAACGGTAGAAGGAATTCTTGCAAGAGTATGCCTTAAGATGGCTGGTGAACCTCTCAAAGACGTTTCGATGTACGGTGAAGCATTGAAATGGGCTAAAAAGGTTGTTTATCCAGATAGCGGGCCGTCTGAGCATTTTCTAAATTCCAATTTTAAAAACATATTTATCAGGTATTGCAGCGATCAGTACGACGTAAGGGAGTCTATGTGGGAAGCGGAGTTTTACGGTAACCGCAACGGTGATTTTGAGGCTGGCCGTATAGGCAATGCTGTAGGTTTACAGTGTAATGACGAGGTATATGGTTTTTCCTATGGATTTATTAATACTACGGTAAAATTATTTAACAGCTATGAAGCGGCCGATGAACGCAGGGACTGGACGATAGCTCCTTATAGTTATACTTATAATGTAGTGAACGGAGTAAGTACCGTGAAGGATTCTACGTTCTTTACGGCAGCACAGATCTATAACCGGAATGCCGGGAAATGGCGGCGTATTTATGAAAAGGTGCTTCCCCGAAACAAGAACTATACCCCGGAGAATTTTCCTCTGTTACGCTATTCAGATGTTTTGCTGATGCTTGCCGAGGCTGAAAATGAAGTGAACGGGCCTACAACTATTGCCAAAGCAGCGCTGAAAGCGGTGCGCGACAGGGCGAAAGCTTCAGATGTTACCACTTCTGTGAGTTCTCAGACGGAGTTCAGAACGCTGGTGCGGGATGAACGTTTCAGAGAACTGGCTTTCGAAGGCTTGAGAAAGCATGACCTGATCCGCTGGGGTTCTTTTGTTATCACGATGAACCAGTTAGGCAGTTCCATTACGAATACTGCTGAAACAGCATTTAAATATGCGGCGCTAGCGGGCAATAATGTAACCCAGCGTGATGTTCTTCTTCCGATTCCGGTACTTGAAATCTCTTTGAATAAAGCCATTACACAAAATCCAGGTTGGTAGTCTGACAATTAATTTTAATATGATATGAAGAAGATATTATTATTGCCGGTACTTGTTATTGTGCTGGCAGCATGCAATAAAAAAGAAGCGGCAAGCCTGAATTTTAATGTCAGCGCTGATAAAAGCGAAATAAAAGCAGGCGATACTGTTTCATTTACGATCGCAGGCAATCCGGAGCAGCTTACCTTTTACTCCGGCGAGAAATCTCATAATTATGAATACCGGGACCGCATTACAGCCGATGGTACGCCTCAGCTTTCTTTCACTTCGTACCGGCAGTATGGAACGCAGGAAAATACGCTCAGTCTGCTGGCCTCTTCAGATTTTTCGGGCGTTTATACCGCAGCAGCGGTAAATGCCGCTACCTGGACGGATATTACCAGCCGTGCGATATTTTCCACCGGAACCGATAATACGGCCTCCGGTATTATTGATCTTTCTGATCTGAAATCGGATAAACCTGTTTTTCTGGCATTCCGGTTTACCGGATCGACAGTTTCGACGCAACGTACCTGGACGATCAAGAACTTAGTCCTTAATAATTTGCTGCCCGACGGAAACCTGGTTGCGGTTACTTCTATAGCGGATGCCGGTTGGGTATCGGTAAATATGAACAATTCTCCAAGAAGCTGGGCCTTTACTACTTCACAGCTCCAGTTTCAGGGCGGTGCCGCAGCTATCGGCGATAATCTGGGATGGGCTATTACAAAAGCGCTGTATTTTACTAAAGTGACACCTGACAGAGGCGTTGCACTGAAAAATATGAGTACCCGTATGGATTCTTATCAGTATGTATATTCTTCAGAGGGTACTTTTACAGCTACATTTGCAGCATCAAATGCTAACCGGTATGGTTCAAATTCTGATGTGAAGCAACTGACTATTTCTGTACAGCCCAGATGATTATAAAGACCGGGTATATGAAAGATTGCGATAAGAGATTGCTGAAAGCGGCACTTGTGCTGTGCCTTTTTACAACAACCGCCGGGCTGCAGGCACAGGATGGAAAAACATTCGTGCTTAAAGATGTGGCGGTGGCCGAAGCGCAGTACAAAGAGATGCTGGCCTCATCTTCAGACCTAAGCCGTTTTCCGCGTACCACCGCGGAAGACGGGACGCGTAAATATACGGGCGTGAGCGACTGGACCGGCGGTTTCTTCCCGGGGGGCCTATGGTATCTCTATGAGATTACAGGCAGTGCAGAATGGAAATATGCTGCCAGGCGCTGGACAGAAGCGCTTGCAAAAGGACAGTATAATACAGCCCATCACGATGTGGGGTTTGTTATGTACTGCAGCTATGGCAATGCTTACCGTTTAACAAAAGATCCGGAATATAAAAAGGTATTGCTGCAGTCGGCCGAATCATTGTCAAGCCGCTTTGATCCGAAGGTAGGGTCTATCAAATCATGGAATTCGCGTAAGTCATGGAACGGAGTACTCTGGCAATATCCGGTGATCATTGATAATATGATGAACCTTGAGTTGCTGTTCTTTGCTTCAAAAGTATCCGCCGATCCGAAATACCGGAATATAGCAGTAAGCCATGCACTGAATGCCATGCGCGACCATATAAGGCCTGACTACAGCTCGTACCATGTGGTGAACTATGATGCCGCTACCGGAAAGGTGCTTAACAGGCAGACCTGCCAGGGCTATTCTGATAACTCTACATGGGCCCGGGGACAGGCATGGGGAATTTATGGATTTACGATGGTTTACCGGGAGACGCATGACCGCCGGTTTCTTGAAACCGCAAGGAAGATGGCTGATTTCTACCTGAATAACTCCCGGCTTCCGGAGGATAAGGTGCCTTACTGGGACTTTAACGTAAACCAGAAGGGATATGTTCCCGACTGGAAGTATGATCTTTCGAAGTTTTCATACATTCCGAGGGATGCCTCAGCAGCGGCCGTAGTAAGTTCGGCCTTATTTGAATTAAGCGGTTGCCTGGGCAAAGAAGGGAAAAAATACTATCAGGCGGCTCTAGACATGCTCAAATCCTTATCAGGGGAAACCTACCTTGCGGAGCCGGGCGCTAATAATAATTTCCTGCTAAAGCATTCAACCGGCAGTATACCTCACGGTTTTGAGATTGATGTTCCGTTGATCTACGCCGATTATTATTTTCTGGAGGCGTTGCAGAGGTATAAAAAGATCAATAACTTATAGAAAGGCTGTATCAATGAAGTTAAAATATATCGTTACTGCTTTGGCCATGTTCATGTATATGCCTTTATTCGTGGCAGCACAAAAACAGGCGGACATATTCAATCAATTTAAAAAGGACCCAGCCTCGTCGGTGCTGCCTGATTTTTCGTATGCAGGATATCAGCATGGAGAAAAAGGTATTCCCCAATCCTCTTTTAAAGTTTTTGATGTTACGTATTTCGGTGCAGTGGCGGATGATACCATTTCAGATAGGGCGGCCATAGAAGCGGCGGTGAAAGCGGCAACGATCAACGGCTCCGGAATTATCTTTTTTCCGAAAGGCCGGTTTTTGGTAAATGAAGATTCTGATAAACC
>JAATFW010000031.1 GCA_015654985.1 Sphingobacteriales bacterium
CGGGGCTGAAACTTTGGGCGACAGGCGGTACCCTACTCCAATAATCGCATAGCCTTTATTCTTTAACGCTTCGGGTATTTCTTTTCCTCCGCCTGTAAGTCCTCCCCCGTGGAACCAGATGATGGTGGTAAAGTTCTTTTTATCTTTGGGATAATAGAGGTCTAAAAGGCACCTTTCGTTAATATATGCATTTTTCATGGTTAGGGAGTCTGCATAGTAACGGATGTTCTGCTGGCTGATATAGGTTTCTTTTTGTGCGAAGGTATTGATGGAATAAAAGACGAATAACAGAAGAAATAGCTTTTTCATATAATTGTTAATAAGCTTATTGTGTAACCTGATTTACAAATGTATTTATTCCTCTGAAATTGTACGCAATGATCGTCGGGCAATTTTCTTGAAGGGTTGTTTGTTTTTTAAAAGCTACGAAGAACCTGCCATGCACGTTCATGCCCGCTTGTGAGTGTTTTGATTATGCAGGTTTTTGTGATTCTTTTACATTGCAGGGATGAGTTCGCTGGGATGCTTTACCGCGGTTATTTCGTTTTGACAAAAATGAAATCTATGTTTTTTTCATCATCTGAGATAGTCGCTTTTAAAGTTTTTCCTGTTAGCTTATAGGCTATTTTTTTAGGAAAATCATGTTCAGGATTTTCGCATACAAAGCTGTCATCAGTTATTTGTGTGATTTTAAAGTAAACCGGGGGTTGATTATCCAAACCATCGACAACATAAAAAATATGGCCGTCCTTTATCCTTAATTCCAGGTTTTCTGCAAAAATGGTATCTTTCCCTTTGAGGCTAACGCCTTTGCCTATAATACTGGTAGGCGACTTGCTTGTCCAGCTTTCATTCCCTGTTTGTCCGGGTTTAACGTTCGTCCGGTTCCACGAGCCGGCAAGCCACTCAAGTTTTTTGAAGTCCCCTTCGGGGTTTACCTGGCAGAATGCACCGGCATTTAATAATAGAAGAACAGGAAAAATAAAGACCAATAGTTTGCCGGAGGGCAGATGTTGGGATGAACGGGCGATTGGGGTTGTTTTTTTGAAGTTCATATGCAACAGGATTTTGTTCAGGCAAGATAGGAAAAAAATAAGAGGCTGAAATCACTTATGAAGTGAACCCCAAAAGTTTTTGTCCAACTTTTAGGGAGCACTTCACTTATGATGCAGCCTCTTATTTTTTATTTCCTGAATGTAAAGTAAATTAAGATCTGCTCCGTGTCTGTTTAGAATTCAGATCTTTTCAGGAAGATTGTTATTTGGATTTTTTGCCGTTGTTATCTTTGCCCTGTTGTTTGGTGACGGATTTGCGACTGGTCTTTGTGGTGGTAGTTTTACGTTGAGTCTGAGAAACGCGCGGACTTGCTGAAGAGCCGCGGTCCGGAGTTGATTTCTGGCCTCTGGTATCTCTTAACAGTTTCTGCGATGTTCCCTTTGTTTTATAACTGCTGTATTGTTGTACATGTTTGTTATGATCAAGATATGCTTTTGGTTTATTGACCACCACTTTATAGGCGTTGTAAAGATTATATCCGCTGTACTTTGCCGGAAGACTGTTCCTCCATTTCCATTGGTTATCAATTAAATAAACAAACTGCTTCGAAGGCACATAATAGTAAGTGTCTATATCGGGCAGATAGTAGTAGTCGACGTGATCGTAACCGGAAGGGCCCCAGTCGGGCTGCACAGAAGTGTTTATATTGATGTTTACCTGTGCCCGGGCACTGAAATTTGCGGAAAGCAGTATTCCGAAAATACCTGCTATAATTAATTTTTTCATGTGTATTAAGATTTTATCTTTAGGTGCAAACAATATGCCATTAAGGCTAAAATTTGCCCTTTGTTGATGAAGAGATGCCAGGTGTCGGCAAGAACGTAAATTTCATCGACCGGGGTATAAAAATGGCCGGCAGGTTACTGATGTTTTGTGTATGTTATGCGATATTTGCAGGATAGAAAAGGGAACGGACATAGATGATTCTGCGAAGGAGTACTTTCAAAAGTTGTCGGATTTATTAGTTACCAATACCACAGGGCCTGGTTCGATCAGGCGGTAAACTTTATTTACTGAATTCTTCCATGGTGACTATTTTATATTCTGTTTCAAACTCATTTCCGGATTGAAACAGAACTTACCTTTTAATACTAAACTAAGATAAACTTGGTCTCTCATCTTCCTTTGAGAAACAGTTTTATAGATGAAATATACTAAATTGGTTTTAGCTTAAAAGAAAAATTAAAACCAGCGGATTATCCTTCTATTCAGGCAGGCTGTAATATGGATAAGTACCTGAAATACGGAACCCTAATTTCTGTGCCAGTTTGAACGAACAGGCATTTTCTTTCCGGCACGACCATACAGGAGTGAATCCATTTTCCAGGCAATAGTTAATGAGCGCGTGGCAGGAAAGTATGGCAAATCCTTTTCCGCGGCAGGAAGAGGCGGTTTCAACGCCAATTTCGAGTTCGTTGTTTTTAATATAAGCGGAGAAAGCGATACTTACGATTTTTCCGTCTTTTACTACACCGAAGGCGACTCCTTTTTGAAGAAATTCGTTATAGGTATTCCAGAAATAATCGGGAACTACGCTGCCCTGGAGTTTTTGCATGGTTTCGTCTATACGTTTTAATTCATATCCATCTGGCAAAAACACGGGGCCGGGATAATATTCGCCGGGTATAAAATTGAAATTTACCCGGTTCCAGCAGATGATATGGCTGTGTCCCATCTCTTTTATGAGATATTCGCGCTCGCAATTATCTGCGTACAGCCTGTCGGTATACTTTACAAGTTTATCTTTTAACAATACTTTAAATACCTCTTCCCATTTGGATGGATATACCTGGAGCCATTCTTTTTGCTTTCTGTATTCCCAGTTGTTATCCTGAAGGTAATACATCAGCTTTTCATTGAAAATATGATTGCCGGGATTGCCGCATAGCAGGGACATTCCATAAGGATGTACTATGTAGGCGGTTTTTGGCAGTTCAACCGAATCAACATATACCTCGCCTTTGACATCGCCATCTGTTACGGCACGGGCAAATAGTGTATTAAATGGGATCCCTTCAAGGAGAGGGGCTACTTTATCGTAATTGTTTTCTTTGATCTTTAACACAGCAGGAATAATTGGGTTCTTACTTGAGCTGGTAAATTTAAATTGAAATGTCTGAAGAAAAAGTGATTATGGTCATACCCGGGCATGAAAACCGCGAAGTTTTAGATGCAAAAAAGGAATGAACTGCAATGATTGCCGGTTTTTAATTAAATTAGCTGTTTAAAGAGTTTATGAGACATTTATTGATCCCGGCCCTGCTGGCATTTTCTGTCTTTTGTGCTTTGGGGCAGCAAACGCAAAAGCCTCCGCTGCACGGCAGGAACTGGATGGCCATTACAGGTAAGCCCCTGGCTGCTACAGCAGGCGCTATCACTTTTCAAAAAGGCGGCAATGCAATTGATGCTGCATGTGCTATGCTGGCTGCAACCTGCACCATGTGGGATGTGCTGAGCTGGGGAGGTGAGACCCAGGCCCTGATCTATAATCCTAAAACCAAAAAGGTAATAGCTATAAACGCGATGGGTGTTGCCCCGTCCGGCGCTACTGCTGCTTTCTTTAGAAACAAAGGATATCATTTTCCGCCTGAATACGGGCCGTTGGCTGCAACTACTCCTGGTACACCCGGAGGGCTTCTGTATATGCTGGCAAATTACGGTACTTTAAGCCTTGAACAGGTACTGGCCCCTGCAATGCAGATGGCGGCTGGATATCCAATGGAAGCCCAGGCGGCCAATAGTATTGAACGTAATAAGGACCATATTAAACAATGGCCCTACAGTAAAAAGGTGTTCCTCACTCATGCCGGTGAAAAAAGGGAAGCACCTGAGGCTGGTGAGATCTTTGTGCAGAAAGATCTGCTGACAACGCTTAATAAACTGGTAGAGGCAGAAAGGGATGCGCTGAAAAAAGGTAAAAACAGAAAAGATGCTATTATGGCTGCATATGCCCGTTTTTACACCGGAGATATTGCCAGAGAGTTTGTGCGGGGCTGCCGCGAACAGGGGGGATTGATCACCCTGCAGGACCTGGCTAAATGGAAACCTCTTGAAGAGGAGCCCCTAATGGTTAATTACAGGGGAATTGATGTTTATAAACTGCAGCAGTGGACGCAGGGCCCGGTAATGCTGCAGGCCCTGAACATACTGGAGAATTTTGATCTGAAGGGCATGGGCTATAACAGTACGAAGTATATCCATACGCTTTACCAGGCAATGAACCTGGCTTTTGCCGACCGTGATTTTTATTATGGCGATCCTTATTCTGAGCCCCGTGAACCAATTAAAGGTTTATTAAGCAAGGATTATGCAAAGCAGAGGGCGGCGTTAATACAGTATGAGCGAAATGCTCCTGAAATTGGCCCCGGAGACCCTTATCCCTTTGAGGGAAGAACTAATCCTTACATCAACTTACTCAGAACCCGGGGGTACGAACTGGATACCACAAAACGGAATTTTGCACCTAAACAGGATATGGGCAATAACTCTCCGGAGGACGAATATCATGAGCGGCTATGGCTCGGCACTACGTCTGTGGAGGCTGCCGATAAAGATGGCTGGGTTGTATCTGTTACCCCCAGCGGCGGTTGGCTGCCGGCCTGCATTGCTGGTAATACAGGTGTGGGCATGAGCCAGCGCATGCAAAGTTTTGTGCTTGACTCTGCTCTCAATCCCTTTAATGTGGTGGAGCCGGGTAAAAGGCCACGGGTAACTTTATCTCCTTCTCTTGCCTTAAAAGATGGCAGGCCATTTTTGTCTTTCGCGGTGCAGGGAGGCGATACGCAGGACCAGAACCTGTTGCAGTTCTTTTTGAATATTGCAGAATTTGGAATGACTGTACAGCAGGCTTGCGAGGCAGCCAATATTAATTCAAACCAGCTCTGGCTTTCGCTGGGCGGTACCAGAACTGAAGACCGCCAGCCCAAACCCGGCCAGATATTATTGCATAACAGCACTCCTGAAACTGTCCGTAATGATCTGAAGAGAATGGGATATACGCTGAGCTTTGATGATCGCACGAGCGGTCCTGTTAATGCTGTTTATTTCGACTGGAAGCATGGCAGCCTTTGGGGAGGTTCCAGCAATCATGGAGAGGATTATGGGATTGGATGGTAAATTACCGGAGGGCGGGGATTGCAGCCAAAAGTCCGGTTGAAGATTTGTAACAAATTTTTTTCAATAAATATTGTAGTTTCAGGATAATGTAGTTTATTTGCGCAGTAAATAATTAAGAATAAATTGGGGATTGGCCATGTAAGTGGCTAATTAGAAATGGGTTGCCTGTAATGGCGACCCATTTTGTTTTTGAAGGCTGATCTATTCTCCCGGAGAGTGCTGTTGTTACGGGATCTGGATGCATTTCTGTCTTAATTCTAAGCGATGCCTGATGGTGATTACGATCCTTCCTGATATGCATCGTGAAAAGTCTTTAAAATTATTCGGATTAAAGTATACCTTTACTAAGCTAAACGTTAATTATCGGACATATTAGCGCAGTTATGCTTATCCTGGTAGTAGTATTAGGCTATCTGGTAAGTATTAAAAGTACACTAACCGAAAAGCACGGGGATCTTGAACCGGACATTTTTAAAAACCGACAATGTGGTGAATATCTTGTTTTATATATAGCTTATTGAACTTGCATATAAAAACAAGTTTATCTAAGTTTGAAGTATTCAAGAAATAATCAAATACATCCGATGAAATCTGTTGTTAGAAAAGTTTTTTATACCCTGGTATTCCTTGGTTTCAGTGCAGGCGGCTCTTTTGCGATTAATGTAGCGGATAGTGACCTCTCCAATACTGCCGGATCGAATTCGGGCCATCAGAATGTCAGTCCTTTTATTTTAGTAGTGATTTTTCTGCTCCTGGCGGCTACTGCTCCTTTTTATACCAAGAAGAAAAAAGATATTTAATGTCTTTTATCTCATCTTCTAAACAAAAAAAGGAGCTGACCTTATGGTCAACCCCTTTACCTAACCTTATCAAAATAAACTAAAACTTACTTCTTAACAGTTTTTTTAGCTTTTGTGTGTTTAACAGCTTTTTTCTTTACTGTGTCGGCTTTTGCTACTGTTGAAGTAGTTGTTGCTGCTGGTTTTGGTTTTACTGGAGCTGCAATTGCGCCATAAGTAAATCCGGCTAATGCTAATGCTAAAATTGTTTTTTTCATTATCGTTTTGTTTTTGTATCTCAAAGGTGCAAAGCCGAGATGAAGATTTGGTGAAGACGAATGCCTGTGTCTGCAGAAATTTCTGAAACAATTTTATCGGGTTATGAATAGTATTTAAGCTATAAATTCTATATTCGTCTTTGTTTGACCTCACTGTAAAGGGCAGCAGGTAACTACACATATCCGGGATATACTGAGGTGAATTAAAATGAAGAACTATCTAAAGCTTCTGATCATGCTGCTTGCTTCTGGCTCCGTCAGCGCCCAGCAGAAGCCTCAGTACACTCAGTATGTTTTCAATAACTTTCTTCTTAATCCGGCCCTGGCGGGTATAGAAAATTATGTTGATGTTAAGGCAGGATACAGAAACCAATGGGCGGGACTTGACGGAGCCCCTGTAACAAGCTTTATCTCTGTAAATGCCCCTCTTGGGAAAAAATTTCTATACGGTAATGCCAACTCTTTTGGCGGACAGGGCAGTAACCCGATGACCCGGAGTTACAAGCAGAACTATATGGCCGCAGAACCGCATCATGGGATTGGATTACAGGCTGCAAATGATAAGGCAGGGCCATTTTCAAGAATTGATTTTGCTGCCAGTTATGCCTATCATTTAGGGCTTACCGACCGGATAAATTTAGCAGTGGGAATCTCAGCCGGATTCTCTCAGATCAAACTGGATGTTTCAAAGCTTACCACTGAAAGCGGATACGACCCCTCGATCGCCAGCGGGAATACCAGTAAGATGGCCCCTGATATAGGTGCAGGTGTTTGGCTATACGGTCCGCTGTTTTTTGCAGGTCTTTCTTCTCAGCAGCTCCTTCCTCAAAAGTTAAGCTTTTCTGATAATTCCACTGCCGGAGACGGGAAACTGGAACCTCATTTTTTCGCTACAGCGGGATATAAGATTTTCCTGAGCGATGATATTGCTGCCATGCCTTCCATTATGGCAAAGTTTGTTTCTCCTTCCCCCGTTTCTGTTGATGTGAATTGTAAGTTTGGTTTCAGGGATAAGTTCTGGCTGGGAGGTGGTTACCGCAATAAGGATTCTTTTTCGGCAATGCTGGGTTTTAATGTAAGCTACCTTTTTAACCTCAGTTATTCCTATGATTTTACAACATCAGAACTGAACAAAGTAAGTAACGGAAGCCATGAAATTGTGCTGGGATTACTGCTTAATAACCGCTATAAGGCCACCTGCGCCCGGCGGCAGTTTTAAAAGCTGATTACATTCATACTTTCTTTAACGGGATATTAAAATAAAATAACCTGTTAAATTATAAAACAAAGATTTCCAGGCGATTTATACTTAAAACTTAAAACTTATTACTTAATTTGTTTTTTCTCCGGTAAACTGGTCTTCTTTATACTTAAAGAGAATATTAAAGGTAGTAAGGCTCCCGTATATCCGTGTAATATATTGCTGCAGGTTCACCTTCTCCTCGTTATCGAGATTGCTGCTGTTAATGCGCTGCTCCATTACGCGTACCCGGTCTCTCACCAGCACTATTTTATTGAAGAACTGATCGATTGGAATTTCTTTTGGTGTAAGGCCGGTATTCCCGGGATACAGGATCATTTTTCCGTTTTTCCATTTATCGCCAAGAGGCACCGTTTCGGTAATATCCGACCATCTTTGTAATAGTTTCTTAAGCGTTTGTTCTACTTCGTAAGCGCTTACCAGGTCGGTATCAGGCACCATTTCGTCAAGTACTTTCAATACTTCGTTTACCGGGATCTCTTTATACCCGCTTTCTATAAATGTTACAAGGTAAGCATCCGACCGTACATTGATCACCACGCCTTTGCCGTAGTTTTCATGCTGAACCCTGGATCCAATTCCTATATTGTCTCTCATAACAGTTTTATCTGGCTTGTTTAACTTCCGGTGCCTGTATGGTTTCTTCTTTGTTGTGGATTACGTTTTGGGAATTTTTTCCTGTTTTTCTTTGCAGATGCCCGTACCGGCTTAAATGCGGCCTGTTCTCCAACCTCGGGAGGAAAAGGAATAACCGGCACCGGCTTGCCTATGAGGGCCTCTATATTTTGCAGCTTACGCTGGTCGCGTTCATTTACAAGAGTAATTGCGGTACCGGTGGTTTCTGCCCTTGCGGTACGTCCGATGCGATGAATATAGTCTTCAGGGTCCGACGGGGCATCGAAATTTACAACCAGGCTGATCCCTTCAACATCTATCCCTCTTGAGATAACGTCTGTTCCTATCAGCACCTGTAACTGACGGTTTCTGAATGCCAGCATGATCTCCTCCCGTTCGCTCTGTTCCAGATCAGAATGGAATGCCTGTACCTGTATTTTTGTGGCTTTTAACGCCTTGTAAAGGGCTTTTACCTTTTCTTTTGTAGAAGCAAATATCAGGACACTTTTATATTCCTTGTGTTGCAGCAACCAGCTTAACAGGGGGATCTTTTGACTGTCTGACACTTTATATACCTGCTGATCTATCCCCGTTGCGGGCTGCGATACCGCCAGGCTGATCTGTGCCGGGTTGTGAAGCACTGACCTTGCAAGGGTACGGATCTTCGGAGGCATGGTTGCAGAAAACAACAGGGTCTGCCTTTCTTTCGGCAGATAGCTGATAATGCGCATAATGTCGTCTATAAATCCCATATCAAGCATGCGGTCGGCTTCATCCAGAATCAGGCACTTAAGCTGATCCGGTTTAAAGGTACCTGAATTGAGATGTGCGATCAGGCGGCCCGGAGTTGCGATAATAATATCTACACCTTCTTTCATCGCCCGTTGCTGCTGCCCGTAAACAATGCCATCGCCGCCGCCGTATACTGCTACAGAACTGATGCCCGTAAAGTATCCAAGGCCTTCAACCTGCTGGTCGATCTGCTGTGCCAGTTCGCGTGTAGGCGCCAGTACCAGCGCATGAGTATGCTTCTTTTCTGTTTTGCTGATATTATTTAATACCGGCAGTAAATAAGATGCTGTTTTGCCTGTGCCCGTTTGAGCGCAGGCGATCAGATCCTTACCTTCGAGTATTAAAGGGATAGCTTCCTGCTGTATTGGGGTGGGTTCGCGGTATCCCATACTTAAAACCCCTTCGAGCAGTTGTTCGTTGAAATTAAAATCGTCGAATGTCAATAGTGATAAATATATATAATTGGCTTGCAAGATAAAGATTTAAACTGCAATCACATAATCGGACTGGCGTATAAAGTCTCATGATAGCTTCATTGCTATAAAAAAACAAAAGCGCAGCACTCATAAGTACATAAAAAATTAATTAACGAATAACTTAGCGCGCAACAGTCTCATTGATTCCAATAAAACAATTATTATTCAAATGGAAAAAGTGTAATTTAAGGGCTTTAATTTCTTAAATATGAAAGGTTCTGTTTTAACGGCAATATGCCTTGCCCAGATTCTTTGGCTGGGCGCCTGCAAAAATGCATCAAAGAGCCCGGGGAGCGGAGATGCTGCCGAAGTTCTGAAAGAACAGAAACGGCAAACCGATCATCTTGTTTCCGATAGTTCGCTGCAGGTGCTGGTAAAAGTATCCGGAAAGAAAGATCTGGTGAAAGTGGAGAACAGAAGGTATCCCCGCAACATCGAAACTACCTATAATCTGATGAAAGATAAAAAGGGCAGGATTGTTTACCTTGCAGAACTCCCTTACAGCAAAACCAGCGACTGGTTTATCGCATATAAAAGTTATTTTGATTCTGCCGGTCATATTTTTGCCTTCCAGAAGGTAAATAACTTCTTAAATAATGGCTGTACGCACGGTGCTGCAATGGAGACGCTGACCCGGTATTACACTCCTGATTTCAAAATTGCCGACTCTCTTTATACCCTGACAGATACTTATAAGAAACCGTTAGATAAGGGTGCCTGTAAGTTTCCTTACAATTTTCCCTATAAGATCTTCAAAACTCTTGAGGAATATAAGGCCAACAGGAGGATTGTTCTGTAAGTGTTCAGCGTAATTTAAGAGCCTGTTGCACCAATTATTCGGTTAGCAGGAATTGCAGCGGCAGATTTCGGAAATCAGAAAAGAAACCGGGAGATAACTTCATTCGGCCATTTTGCCTTTTAACTTCACGCCGGTAATATTGTATAGATCAAGCTTAATATGGTCGAGTACAGGCTGCAGCCCTTTTACTTCTTCCTGTATTTTATTATGCTGTGATGTTAAATATTGTTCGCTCAACTGCATCATATCTTCAAGCGTTGCCTTAAGATTTGACTGATGGCAAAATATCTCGTTCAATATCTGATTTTTTTGTCTTTCCAACAGTTTTATCTCAGCATTTATAAAATTTATCTGGTTTATTTTCTCATCATTCTGTTCAGAAAGAAAATATTTCATCAATAACTTTTTAAAGAATTTTATCTCATCTTCGAAAAATTCGATATAGGAGAGCCAGTTCTTTGAAGAAAGATAGAGTGTCTGGATATTAATTCCATTATTTATTGATGAAGAGATCAAAGCTGCTTTCATGGCTTACACTTTTTTGTTATCCATAAAAATCCGGTTTATTTTGATGGATAAAAATGATTTAGATCATGCATTGACTTGATATAGAGAATAAACTATCTGGATAACTATTTGTATCCCAGACAGGAAATAGACATGGAAAATCAATTATTTCAGCCCGATTATAATTATTGGCTTCTTTATCTTATTTTTAACCTTCTCTTAAAACTGCTCCGGCGTGCGGATGGTTAATAGGTTATAATGTTTTGAATATGAAGAAAGTTCTTATTTCGGGTTTGGTAGCAGGAATTATTCTCTTTGTAATCAGTTATGGTGGTTTGTATCTCGCTATCCGGTTTTTTCCACAACTTTTTCTTGATTACAATAACCCTTTGTTTAATTCGGATGGAAGCAGGGATGTCATGTTTTATTTACATGCCTTTATTATAAGTATGGCCCTTTCGTGGTTTTGGGAAAGATTTAAAGGTTTGTTTAAAGGGGTGTTTGTTTTAAGAGGGATTGAGTTTGGGCTTGTTTATGCTATTGTAGCCCTGCTGCCCGTAATGTGGATCACTTTCAGCGCCATGGATATCACTATTTCAATGGTTGCAAGCTGGTTTTTGTATGGCTTTATCCAGGCAGTTGTTGCCGGGATTGTTTTAGCGAGAATAAATCCGTAAACGTGATCTGGTTATAACGACTTCATTCCAAGTTCGAATTGCACTTTTAGTTTGTTATCTGTTTTGATCATTCCACCAAGTTTCCTCGGAGGAGTGAGGTTAAAATCCGAAAAATTCACATCGCGTTCGCCAATGAGATGGATAGTCTTTTCGCGGTCGCGGTAAAATTTGTAATTAACTTCAAACCGTTTTATCACTCCTGCCAGCTCGATATCAACGTTCCCCGTGATATAATCAGTTTGCGAGCCCAGATCAGGAAATTTATTCAGGTTTAAAAATTTGATCTTCAAACGGGGATATTCCTTCGATTTTAAGGTTTTACGCAGATCACCGGTCATTACCGGGTTACGGCAATCAAACAATGATACATCCAGGTTCAGGATCCCTTTCAACGGAACGGATTCATTGTCTCCTGTATTTTTATAGACTGTAATGGTATCGGCATTACTATATCCGTTAATTGAGCATGTAAATTTATTAATATTCGTGCTTCCGATTACCTGCAAGGATCCTCCTTTAAGTACCAGCCACCTTGTCAGCAATGGAGCTGGCATTCCTCCTGTTAAGGAGGTAAGAACGCTGAAAGCAGTCAGCATTAAAAAAGTTAACATTATTTTTTGGTAGTGTATCATTTCCTGTTAACAATGATTAATGAAAAAAGTCAGGAGGAAAATATCCAGCCTGACTTTTGAAAATGAAAACAGAACGTTAGAAGCCTATGACAGCCTGAATAACGAAGCCATCAAATTTACCGCCGTGGCGGATGTCGTTGGCATCAAAGTCTTTGTATTTCTGAGTTACGTATTCGCCTTTTACCATGATGTTGCTGGTTAAGAACCAACCTGCGGCAAATGAGGTGCGGTCAATTTTAACATCGTTTTGAACTGCAATGCCGCCTCCGGCAGCTACATCTGCTTTAATTGCATTGTAGCGTGCCCCAACGAACAGGTTTTCGTTCGAACCGAAACGGTATACCCCGTCTATTGCATATTGGTTGGCATCTCTCTTGGATGGTTCATCATAAGCTCTTCCTTTTGCAATTTCGTAAGTACCGAATACTTCCAGTCCGGTATATTTAATGAACCCATTCAATTGAGCTGCAGTGATCTTTCTTTTAAAGCCCGGATCGAAGCGGCCGGAGAATGCGTTAGTAGAGTAACTTGCAGCAGTTCTGGTCGTGCCGGGTATAACAGCACCGTTGCTTATAACTGGTGCAGCAGCACTTGTGTAAGCGGGTTCCATCACCATAAAGTAGTTAGAACCGGTACGGTCGCCACCATATAAGGTGTTGCCTGCTGCAGCTACTGCATTATTATGATATATAGAAGCTGATAATCTTACACGAAGATCTTCATCGATCTGTTTGTCGAATCCGAGCTTACCTAAGAAAGACGGCATTTTGCTGATTCCTGCAGGTGCAGCGGCAATCTGGCTATTGGTACTGTCGATAGTACCTCTGATAGTACCGCCTGTAGCGCCAACCATACCGAAGAATCCGTTATTTCCATGCAAGTAGATTTCAGCACCGATTTCTGTGGCGAAGGCATCCATAATGTAGTTTTCCACAAATGGATTATATATGGTTGATCCACCGTCGCTTCTGCGGAAATGGGCGTCACCGTAGTTCACTTCCATATGACCTATTTTAATGGTAGTAAATTTCATCAGATCATCCCAGAACTGGCCCTTGAAAGGAAGTTTATCAAACTGCAAGTAACCAGCCTTTACCCATGTTTCGTTGTGGTGACGGGCAGACAGGTAAGTGGTCAGATTTAACCGGATCCCGTCAGCCAGTACTGCATCGTATGTAAGGTTTGCACTTGCATTATTGAAACCAGGGCTCATATGATATAAAGGAATGCCACCGGACCTGTCGTTCTCATGCTTAAGAGACTGGTATCCCTGAGTGAAGCCGGCACCGATGTTAAATATCATTCCATCAAATGAGGTTTCTTCTTTTGGTGCTTCAAATACATTGATCCCGCTTTTATCAGCGGCACGCATATTTTGCAATTTTTCACCTACAGTTACATGCTGGGCCTGTACAAGGACAGGAGTACCGGCGATAAGTAACGCAACCGCCGCTTTTGCTAGATTTGATTTTAGAATTGTTTTCATGTTCAATTTTTATGGATATATATTTATTATTCTGATTAATTTTTAAGTTTTAAAGAATATTCTACGGTTACTTCATCACCAACTTTAAGTGCACCCAGCATAAATGTTGGAGGAGTGATTCCGAATTCACTTATTTTGATTTTTCTTGAGCCGGCAATCGTAACAGATCCGTCAGCGTTTTCAGTGATCTTGCCCTGTAGTGCTACCTGTTTGGTAACCCCTGCGATTGTTAATGCACCTGTTGCTTTTACAGCCGATGCCGCCACCTCTGCAGATCCCAGTTTAAAAGAGATAGCAGGAAATTTGTCGGCTTTCATTGCCTTATAAGCCCTGCTGTTCATCAGGTCTTCTTTTGCCTTCAGGTTTTTTACCGGTAAGGAAAAACTGAAAGAGCTGATATCCTGCACCTGGGTTCCTTTTAGCACAAGTTGTGCTTCGCCGGTAAAGCTTTGTGCCACCATTTCCCAGTCGTGAAGATTCGAAGTCCCTAATACCTTTATAGAAGAACCTGCAATAGCTTTATAGGTCTGAGCCTGAACGGAGTTGAAGCCAATCAGTCCAATGGCTAAAAATGCAATAGTTGCTAACTGGAAGTATTTAAAAGAATGGAGAATGCTTTTTACTGTTTTCATTTTTTTTTTATTTAATTAAGATATCTGTTTTTGATACTACAAAGGTAGAGGCGCCGGTGAACCTGTGAAATGACGCTTCTTATTCTAAAATATGATGTTAAACATTAATTGTCAGAACATTCTTGTTTAATACAACCAATGTTTGATCATGCGTTTAGGCGGGAGAGTCCGGATCTGATGGTTTCTGCACGTATTTTAGCTAAATGATTTAGGGCAGAGATTTATAGTTTTTTAGTAAAAAATATAAATTTTTCGGCATAAAGTGTCAGAAATACGGGATAATATGACTATCATCATAATATTTTCTTCAGGTAAGCCCTACCTTCGCAGAAAAATTCAATAAATACTATGACCAAAAATATTTTTATTGCAACAGCAGAGCCATATAGTGGTAAATCCATTGTAGCGCTTGGCCTTGTGAATATGCTTTTGGGCAAAACCCAGAAAGTAGGTTACTTTAAACCTATAGTAAATTATGATCCCAGGGAGAAGAAGGATGTTCATATCCAAACTATTGTAGAGCATTTCGGCCTTCCTGTAAATTATGAAGATTCATTTGCCCTTACCCGGCAGGAAGCAATGCGCCAGTTGGAAAGTGAAAGCGAGGGTCAGATGATGGAAGCAATTATTTCTAAATTCAAGAAACTGGAAGATGAATATGACTTTACAGTTATTGAAGGTAGTGATTTTGTAGGAGAGGGGGCTGCCTTTGAATTCGAAGCCAATGTTTCAATTGCAAAGAATCTAGGAGCGCCGGCTATTATTGTTGTTTCAGGTGAGGGTAAAACCACTGCCCAGGTTGTGAATGCCGTATTCACAATGCTCCGGAATTTTGAAGCAAGGGAAGTGCAGGTGCTGGCTATTGTTGCTAACAGGATTAACGCCGACCAGGTTGAAGATGTAAAAGCACTTCTTACTGCTCAGTTACATAAGGAGACCATCCTTGCTGTAATTCCTGAGGATAAGGGATTGCAGAATCCTACCATGAAAGAGATCTACGAAAATCTCGGAGGTAAGCTCTTGTTTGGTGAAGAATATTTGTCGAACCAGGTTGACAATTTCGTTACCGGCGCGATGAATTTGCCTAATTTTCTGAGTCACATTAAAGAAAATGTGCTGATTGTTACTCCTGGTGATCGTGGTGATATTATCATCGGTTCTCTGCAGGCTAATCTTTCTACCAGTTATCCAAAGGTTGCCGGTATTGTGCTTTCAGCCGGATCTGTTCCTGAAGAGCCTATTATAAGGCTGATTGAAGGATCGAGAACGGTAGTGCCTGTTATTTCTGTCAATACCGGAACTTTCCAGACAATCACGGAAATTGCTTCCATCAAATCGAAGATCACCACGGATAATGTAAAAAAGATCCAGTTGGCTATCGACACATTTGATAAATATGTAGATGTACAGGCCCTGGATGAAAAGATCGTTACTTTTAAGTCCGAAGGGATTACTCCCCATATGTTCCAGTATCAGCTTGGAAAATGGGCTAAAAGCGAGATCAAAAACATTGTTCTCCCCGAAGGGGACGACGACCGTATATTAAAGGCCGCCTCCCGTCTGATTAAACAGGAGATAGTGAATCTTACCATTCTTGGTGATCCGGCCGTTATTGCCGCTTCCGTTAAACGCCTGGGCCTTGATCTTGACCTGAGCATTGTGAGGGTTATCGATCCTGTTAAATCTGAATACTATGATGATTATGTTCAGACGCTGTACGAGTTAAGGAAGGCTAAGAACGTAACACTGGAAATGGCACGCGACCTGATGACCGATGTTTCATATTTTGGAACAATGATGGTTTATAAAGGACACGCTGACGGAATGGTTTCCGGGGCTGTACATACTACTCAGCATACTATCCGGCCTGCATTGCAGTTTGTTAAAACCAAACCGGGTATTTCTGTAGTGTCTTCAGTGTTCTTTATGTGTTTGCCCGACCGCGTATCTGTATTTGGCGATTGCGCCGTTAATCCAAACCCTACTGCCGAACAACTTGCTGAAATTGCTATTTCATCGGCCGAAAGCAGTATCCGTTTTGGTATAGAACCAAGAATTGCCATGCTTTCTTATTCCTCTGGAACTTCTGGTGAAGGTGCTGATGTGGATAAGGTACGTAAGGCTACTGAAATTGTTAAACAGAAACGCCCTGATTTAAAGGTTGAAGGACCTATCCAGTACGATGCAGCCGTTGATCCGGTAGTTGGTAAACAAAAAATGCCGGATTCTGAAGTAGCCGGACAGGCAAGTGTCCTTATTTTCCCCGACCTTAATACAGGCAATAATACCTATAAAGCAGTTCAGCGTGAAACCGGTGCCCTGGCAATCGGTCCGATGCTTCAGGGTTTGAATAAACCAGTGAATGATCTGAGCCGCGGATGCACTGTAGATGACATCTTTAATACGGTGATCATTACAGCAATACAAAGTCAGAATAATTAAGCATATTAGTCAGGCCGGAGAAAAGTAAAGATTTATCTTTCTTTAACCGGCTTTGTTTTTGAACAAATCATAAAATATTATTTGCATGAATATTTTTGTAGTCAACTGCGGGAGCAGTTCAATAAAGTACCAGTTTTTTAAGTGGCCGTCGCCATCGCCTATCTGCAGCGGACTTGTGGAACGAATTGGTCTGGAAGTGTCGGCAATTACACACAAGGTGTA
>JAATFW010000128.1 GCA_015654985.1 Sphingobacteriales bacterium
CTGTCTGAGAATTATACCTCAGCAAGCCACCCCTGGTACCAGCCCATATTATCCCCGATCTGTCTTCTATAACAGACCAGCAGGTATTGAAATTCCCACTACTCCCATCTGTATTAACTTTTCGAAGTTTTGAAGTTTTAGAGCTATAGGAGTATAAGCCCTGCGACATTGTAGCGACCCATACAATCCCCGTTCTGTCTGCAAGCAGGGCATTTACCGGTGTAGTGATTACAGAATTATCGGTTGCATGTAATGTTAGTTTGGTAAAAGACTCCAATATTTTGTCCATAATGTACAGTCCGTCATCCGTCCCGATATACAGATGATTTTTGTCCATCTGAGCAATACTTCTGATAAAATTGTTGCCGATAGAGCCCTTTTTGCTGAACCGGTGCTGATAAGTTTTAAAAGAGCTTCCGTCATAACGGTTTAAACCATCTTTAGTCCCAAACCACATAAAGCCGTCGTCATCCTGAAGTATACAGTATACGGCATTCTCTGAAAGGCCATCCGCTACCTGAAGTCTTTTAAAACAAAAATTCGCATTTTCCTGCCCAAAACTCAGCGAGGAAATAAAGAGTAAAGCTAAAAAGTTTATATATGGTAGTTTCCCGTTCACAGCACTTGATTTATAGATGTATTAGCCCTTGACCTTACGCTTTGCAGATTATTTTATGCTTTGACCAGTAGACCACACGCTATTGCGATAAATCGCAATTAGCAAAAATTCCTTGAATCTTCTTGTTCCAAAGAATTGTAAAAGTCGGTCAAAAATTGTAAAAACCAACAACGAGACGCATATTACCTGTTTTTACCATTTTTTGCCCTAAAAGTACCCTTAAAGTTGTCTTTACCACTATACCTTTACCTTCGGCGCTAATTACGACTACACTACATTTTCCAGGCCAAAGCTTTAACCAATTATTGTATAGTCTGATTAGGCCGACTTAAATTATTTATTAACCAAAATTCTAAATGCATGTTAAGGAAAGTTTTACTATTGTTGTTTTCTTTCTGTTCTCTGCTTACCTACGGGCAGACTCAAACAGTGAGAGGAAGGGTATCCGATGAATCGGGGCAACCTCTTCCCGGAGTAAGTGTGATGGTGAAGGCGGCCAACAAAGGTGTCACTACCGACATCCAGGGCAATTATTCAATCCAGGTCAGCCCGAAGCAGTCACTGATTTTCACTATGGTAGGGATGACCACACAGGAAGTGGTCTACAACGGTCAGCCCTCTATTAATGTACGCCTGCAAACAAAAAGTAACGAGCTGGGGGAAGTCGTAGTAATCGGTTATCAGACTGTGAAAAAAGCTGATCTCACCGGTGCTGTCTCGGTTTTTAACCCCGGACAGATGAAAAACACCATTGTTACCGGTACCGTTGGGGATGCGCTCAGCACTTTGCCGGGAATAAACGTAAGAACAAGCGGAGCCCCCGGAAGCGAGGGCAAGGTAGAAATTCGAGGTACAGGTACATTCGGTAACAGCAACCCTCTTTATGTGGTAGATGGCATTGTATCAGGAGCTAACCGTGATTTTAATTTTAATGACATCGAAAGTATACAGGTACTTAAGGATGCTTCTGCCGCTGCTATCTATGGATCACGTGCCGGTAACGGCGTGATCATCATCACTACTAAACAGGGAAAGGAAGGGAAGATGAAGATCGATGTGTCTTCACGCTATACCTCGCAGTGGCTTCCGAGGTACAACCTCACCAATCGCGATCAGTGGGTGGCACTGAACGACCTGGCGTTTACAAATGCTAACCGCACTCCGGCCAATCACTTAAATGGAAATACCGACTGGCAGGAAGAGGTGTTTAAGACTGGTATTCTGCAGGATCATAATATTTCTTTCTCTGGAGGAGCCAAAGATAACCGCTATTTTATATCCGGCAATTATCAGAACAACTCCGGTACAACGATAGGCAGTAAGAGCGAGCGTCTCAGCCTGCGTGCAAATACTTCTTCTCAGCGGGAATTTAGTGACAAAGCGACGCTGCGCTTTGGAGAGAACATTGCATTAAGCAACTATTCTGTAGACGAACTAAATTCTAACCCAATTGTCGACGTTTATCGCATGTTACCCACTATTTCCATTTATAACCCTGATAATGCGGCAAAAGGAGGATATGGCTATGGCGACGGAACCCGCGACGTTACTTTCGGAACGAACCCTTTCGCAAGGGAGGATTTCGAGAATACAACCAACGGAAACCTAAGGATCAGGGGAAATGCTTTTACCGAACTGGAACTCTTTAAATCTCTGAAATACCGCTTCAATTTTGGTTTTGATCTGAGTAACGACAGCCATAAATATTTGCGAAAGCTGGGATACTGGAGCTATAACCAGGATTACGTTCCTTCGTCTCTGAATAAGAACCAGGCTCAATCCCGTGGTCTTGTATTTGATAATACCCTTGAATATAATAAGAAGTTCGGGAAACACGATATCTCCGCTGTATTGGGAGCAAGCTATCAGAAAACCGACTACGAGCAGGTTTGGGGAACCAAGAATGATGTTCTCGTAATTAACAACCAGTATTTCGATAAACTCGATGCAGCCCTGAGCAGTCCCAAGACAGGTAACTACCAGGATATCAGTAAACTATTCTCGGTATTTGGCCGGGTAAACTATAACTACGACGACCGTTATCTTTTCAGCTTTACCCTGAGGAGGGACGAATCTTCGAAGTTCAATCCTGATTACAGCGTTGGGTATTTTCCTTCTGTTTCAGGCGGCTGGAGGATCAGCAAAGAGGAATTTTTTAATATTCCATGGATAAACGACCTGAAGATCAGAGCAAACTACGGAATCCTGGGCACTTCAAATATCGGTGTATGGGACTGGGTGTCTTTTATTAATGTATTCCCTCAGGCCGCCTTCGGTGTAGATCAGTCGAAAGTAACGGGGATGACCCAGGTTAAACTGGCTAATAATGACCTGAAATGGGAAAAGCTCAATCAATTCAATGCTGGCTTCGACGCCACACTGATAGGCAATAAGCTAAACCTTTCGGTTGATTATTTCTTAAAGGAAACGAAGGATGTACTCACACCTATGCAGATATTATTGGCGACCGGAAATAACGGAGGAAATCCTGTTGTAAATGCTGCCACGCTTAAGAACCAGGGTGTGGAAATTTCTGCAGGCTGGAGAAGTAAAATAGGCAGGGAACTGGGGTATAGCATTGAACTGAATGGATCATATATTAAAAACAAGATCAAAGAACTGGGATACAAACGTGATTCGATTACTCAGTGGGATACCAGATCTATCAAGGGCCATCCTATCGGTGAATGGTATCTGATCAAAACCGACGGGCTTTTCAGAACAGCAGCGGAAGTTCAGGCACATACAAACAGCGCGGGAAAGGTCATTCAGCCTAATGCTCAACCGGGCGATGTGAAATTTATTGACTTTAATGATGACGGGCAGATTACTGACGCCGACAGGCAGCACGTAGGTTCTACCATCCCTAAATTTCAGGCGGGTGGAAACATAACGCTTGATTACCGTAGTTTCGATCTGCAGGTACAGTTTACCGGCTCTTTTGGTTTTAAGTCGTTCAATGGCCCGCGCAGCGCCTACGATCGCTTCGATGATAATTCCAATTATCGTGACGATTACGATCCATGGACCCCGGATAACCCTAATGCGAAAGATCCCAGGCCTATCTATGGCGATTCACGGAACGTTGATGGTGATCAGGACCGCTGGCTAGAGAACGGAGGCTATTTACGTATCAGGCAGCTCGGTCTCGGCTATACCCTGCCGAAGTCGCTTCTGAAGAATACATTCAGCAATGTCCGCCTGTCGGTTAACGCTCAGAACCTGATCACCTTTACCTCCTACAGAGGTCTTGATCCTGAGTTTTTGAATACAAATATATGGGACAGAAGTTACGATGGCGGTAGCTTCCCTAATCCCAGAGCAATCACTTTCGGCGCTTTATTGTCCTTTTAAATCGTAAGCAAATGAAAAAGTTTATTTATATATTAATCATCATGTTGCTGGTGGCCAGCTCCTGTAAAGTCGACGTAGAGAATCCCAATACCATTACGGCTGCCACCTTCTGGAAAACAGAACAGGATGCACAATATGGTATCAATGCTGTTTATAATATGTTTTACAAACCCGGCACCTTCAGCCGCTGGATGTGGTTCCGCCTGGACCTCACTTCCGATGAGGGCTTCAGTCAGAGTCCCTGGGCTGAGTTAAAAGAATGGACCCAATTCAAGTATAATAATTATAACTTCAGTGAGGGTAACAGCTTAACTTATCAGGCTTTTTATGAAGCTATTTTCAGAGCGAACCAGGTGCTTCAATATGTACCGGAAATTAGCTTTACAGATGAGAACAACAAGAATAAGATCCTCGGACAAGCTTATTTCCTGAGGGGCTTGTACTATTATTACCTCGCCCTTCTCTGGGGAGGTAATAATAAGAGCTTGGCAATTGTACTGGAACCATCCACTCCGGGTATGCAGCCGGAAGGACATACTGAGACAGAAGTATTTGAACAGGCAATTGCCGATTTTACACAAGCCCAGAGTTTGCTGCCGCCCATCTGGGAAGGGGCCGACAAAGGACGCGCCACCAAAGGGGCCGCTCTGGCCTATAGGGCAAAATGCTATATGCAGATAAAAAAATGGACGGAGGCCGGTACCGATCTGCGGTGGCTGGTTGAAGGCGAAGGCCGCGGTTATTATAATCTAACTGCAAATTACTTCGACAATTTCACTAAAGATAAAGAGAATAACGAAGAATCTGTGTTCGAAATCCAGTACTCAGATGCCAATAAGGCCCCTGCCGGCGATGATGATTTTGCAGTAGATCCAAACCTTGGGTTGAACCGCGGACAGTTCTTTGCACCTCCGGGAATTGGCTGGACTGACGGAGAGTTGAGGCCATCGCTGGTAACGGAATTCAAAAAAGAGAAAGATCTCAGCAATAACTATGATATTCGTTTGAGGTATACCGCTTTTTACGAGGGCATGGAAAATGACTTTCCTAACAATACAAGAATTTATGGCGAGGTAAGTAATGACGACACCTGGTCAAGAGATAACTGGAAGGGAAGGGTATTCTTCCGTAAATATAGTTCAGAGTACTACCGTGATTTCGATGACTATTATAATCCTACGAATGTACGTCTGATCCGTTTTGCCGACGTACTTCTGATGTATGCTGAGTGTATCGCGCAAAGTAACGGCTCTCTTTCTGATGCGGTAGCTCTGGTGAACAGGGTAAGAGCCAGAGTAAACATGCCCTCACTTGTTATCAATTACCCTTCTGCAGCTACAGACAGGGAGGCGTTTTTAAAACGCCTGCAGACAGAACGCATAATGGAGCTTGCTACCGAGGGACAGCGCTGGGCGGATCTGAAGCGCTGGGGATTACTGGATGATCAAGCAGGTATCGACGAATTAAAATCGCGTGATGCTGATTTTAATAACTTTGTTATCGGAAGGCATAACCGTTTGCCTATCCCATCAGATGAAGTAAGTAACAATCCGAACATTACCCAGAATCCAATGTATTAATCCAACAGAAGGCCTGCTTTTTATGCCGGCAGGCCTTTTATTCAAACGAATCTCTAAATGAATAAATTCACTTATCTATTTCTGCTGCTGATTCCAACATCATTTTTGTCTTGCAAAGCCGACAGTAAGGAACCCATAAAAGTCGATATCCCTGTATCACTTGGCGACCCTTTCATCATGTTGTATAACAACGTCTATTATGCCTATGGCACCAGTGCCGATGACGGGATAGAAGTTTACACATCAGACGATCTGGAGTATTGGACGAAAGCCGAAAATCTGGTTGGTGCGGGGCATAGCGCAACATTTAAAGATAAGTCCGGGAAACTCAGGATCGTTTTCCATGCTCATCACAGTAAGGAAAGTATCCATCCAAGAGGGATGTACATTTCGGAAGTGACGTTTACCAATTATAATATCCCCGTCATGAAAATTTCTGACGAGATTGTTAAAGCAAAGATCAAAAGGCAGAGATTGAAATGAAAAGATTCTTATTAACATTATTTCAAATACCGGTAATATGTTTTATTCTCCATTATGAGGCTTTTGGACAGGAGCATAATAGCCCTCCGGATGTTCGCATAGCATGGGATTACAGTTCCATGCAGCAAATAGCAGAAAAGGGAGCATACCCAAGGCTGACGAGGCTTAAAGATTCAACCTTACTTGTCATCTATGAAACCCGGACAGGGAACGTTCACCTTAAGAAAAGCTTTGATGATGGAAAGTCGTGGTCGGTCCCGGAAGAAGTTTTCTCCAAATTTGTTTATGCCGCTTTAGATGGAAAATCAACAATAGTAAATATCGCAAATCCCGAAATTAAACAACTAAATAACGGCGACGTAGTTATAGCATGTAACTACAGGCCGCAAAAGGCTGAAATTGCACCATACTCTATTGTTATAAGGCGCAGTACCGATAATGCCCAGACATGGTTGCCGCCACAAAGCTTATATTCCGCTGCGCCGCGTTTTACCGATGGATGCTGGGAACCTTCTTTTTTACAGTTACCAAATGGAGAACTACAGGTCTATTTCGCGAATGAGAATCCTTACAGAAATTCCAATGAGCAGGAAATCTCCATGCTACGGTCAAAAGACAACGGCGTCACCTGGTCTGAAGCAACTACAATGGTATCTTTTAGAAAAGACCGGAGAGACGGTATGCCCGTTCCCATTATTGTAAATAACAATATCGTTGTTGCAATCGAAGATAATAAAACCGCACAATTTAAGCCCTATACAATAAGAACACCGCTTTCAGAAAATTGGTCGCAACCTGTTTTAGCGAATTCAGAAAACAGGAATTACGCATTAAATAAGCTCATTTCTGATACGGTATATATGGGTGCACCTTACCTTTGTAAACTACCTAACGGACAAACGCTCCTTTCGTACCAAACCAATGAAAACCGGATGCACGATTGGGAACTATCTACAATGGAAGTGGCTATTGGAGATAAGGAAGCAAAGAATTTTGGAAAAAGAACCCGGCCGTTCGACGTTCCGCTAAATAAAGAGGCAAAATGGAATTCTATCGGCGTTTGGAACAACCACACCGTAGTTGCATTAAGTTCCTCCAATTTTAAATCTAAGTATGTAGCTCCCTGGCTTATTAAGGGATACATTATACCAGAAATACGGCTAAACAACAGCAAAATAGAAGATTACCCAATATTTATTGGTTCTAAAGGAGAAAGTAATTTAAGAGCGGGAATAACCTGTAAGGATGGCTCCGTTTTTATTGAATGTAATATCTATGAACCAGAAGAAACTACCACGACAGACTCTTGCGGTGTATTCCTTTTTCTGAGCCTTAACAAAAAGAAGTATAAGGTATGGTCGTCAAGGAGCGGGCATAATTACCTGTTCGCTAAAAAAGGAGATAAATGGATTAAGCCGGACTTCATTAAATTATTATCAATAAAAACGGAAGACTCCGCGGAAGGATACAGGATCAGTTATAAGGTCCCACCGCAATTATCCGGCAGGGGCTCATTGACCGTACTTTCTCTCGGACTGGCCTTATCAGTATCCGGAAAAGAGAAAAAGTATGTGGAGTATTTAGCCAATATGTCGGAAGAACATCCCGAAAGCTGGATTAAAATTTTATTATAAAAACATATATATAACGATGAATAAAAGATTGATAGTTACTTTTATACTGCTTAGCGGTTGCATGATTTCCTACTCCCAGGAAACGAAGTTTGAATACAATATATCGCTAAAATCTCCCGGAAATCCGGCCAGAACGTATTCGCTACAGGAAGGAGACAAAGGAATTCTCAGTTCTGAAGAAACCCTACCGGTTGAGATTATACAAACCAGAACCGGCAACGGTGCTGCAATAAAAATTGAAGTTACTGTAACTGCCAGGGAAAAGATCTATTACAACTTTGAAGAAATATGCAGGATCGAATCCTTCAGGCATAACGATTGCCAGTTTTTTCTTCCGGGATTCTGGTATCATAGAAACCTTCGCTCTCCGAAAGAAGCTCCTTCCTTTGCAACCAGCGACAGCTGGCAGGTAAGAGAGGATCGCTTAAGCTCTCCTCTTACAGGCATCTATAACGAAAAGACACATAGTTATTATACCGTAGCAAGATTGGGCCCTTTCGAAAACGAAAGCTTATCTGCCCATAACTCCGGAGAGGTAATTCTGACTGGTAAAACATCAATAGGGTTTACAGGATTCAGAAATATAGACGGCTCCTCTTCTTTGGTATTTGGTTTTCCCTATAATGAAGCACCTAAGACTTATATCAGAAAGCTGACCTTAGCTCCGGCAGTCAAGGCCTTTGAAAAACTGGAAAAAGGAGAAAGCAAAAAGTTAGTTTGGGAAGTAAAAAAAGGAACAGCAGCCGATTATTCCATGTTTATTGCAAATACCTGGACCTATGCTTTCGATACCTACAAACCTCTTCCTGTTAACAGCCGCTACAACACTACTGAAGCAAAAAAAATACTCTCTAATTTTTTCACCGAAAGCTTTGTCGGCACATACGACTTAAAATATTTTTCCGGCGTTCACTTACGTACTGACGATTGCATCAGCACCGGCTCTGCTGAAGTTGGATTTGTTGGACGCGTTCTTTTAAACGCCTATAATGCACTGGAATATGGTGAGCAAAATAACATCCCTGATCTCATCACAAAAGCTAACGCCATTTTTGACAGTTATTTAAGACACGGCTTCACATCCAACGGTTTTTTCAGGGAATTTGTAGATTTTACCCATAAGGATGAAACACATGTATATAGTATTCGTCGTCAATCCGAAGGTGCTTTTGCTATTCTGAATTATCTCAAATACGAAAGAAACAAGGGAAGGAAGCATCCGGAATGGGAAACAAGGATAAAGACCCTGCTTCAAAACATCTCCAGGCTGCAACAAACAGATGGAAGCTTTCCGAGAAAATTTGATGATACTTTTAAAATAGAAGATAAAACAGGCGGAAGCACGCCCTCTGCCACACTTCCATTGACGATGGCTTATTCCTACTTCAAAGACAAGAAATACCTGGAGACGGCCAGGCGAACCGCCTCTTATCTGGAAAAAGAAATTATTTCTAAATCAGATTATTTCTCTTCTACACTCGATGCTAATTGCGAAGATAAAGAGGCTTCTCTATATGCTTCAACAGCTATGTATTACTTATCATTGGTTTCGTCAGGCAAAGAAAAACAGCATTATGCTGACCTGTCTTTAAAGGCCGCCTATTTCTGCCTGACATGGTACTACACCTGGGATGTGCCTTTTGCACAAGGCCAGATGCTTGGGGATGTAGGCTTAAAAACAAGGGGCTGGGGAAATGTTTCGGTAGAAAACAATCACGTCGACGTATTTATCTTTGAATTTGCCACTGTGCTGGACTGGCTCGCAAAACAAAAAAAGGAACCCAGGTTCTCCGGATTCTCCGCGGTGATTAAAAGCTCAATGCTTCAATTGATGCCGGTAAAAGACCATATGTTCGGTATCGCCAAGGTTGGGTACTATCCGGAAGTTGTACAGCATACCAACTGGGATTATGGCAAAAATGGAAAAGGTTTTTATAACGACATTTTCGCTCCCGGCTGGACAGTGGCCTCTCTTTGGCAGATGCTGAGTCCGGACAGAGTAGAGAAATTCTTCAAATAAAACTTTGCCGCGATCTTCGGATGGATTAACGCAATAGTCATAGCTATAATCAGACATGTTTTCTGCTTCTTTATAAAACAGGAACGCCCGGCCCCAGAGGCCGGGCGTTCCTGTTTTATCGCCTTTGTCTTTTGATCAGAATGGTCAGACCGCCGGCTATAACGACAGCCGGCACCAGGATTAAAAACAGGATCCGTAACCAAAAAACATCCTCTTTGTGTATATTCACCTTATTATCTGCCGGTGCAGGCCTGCTGGTATCTACCGGAAATGCTCCATAACTAAACCATTTGAACAAATTGGTTGATAAAGCAAAATTCATGGTACTGATATTTTTTCTTCCAAGTTCTGCATTACTAAACACATCAGCATCGCCAAGAATGAAAATACGTTGTTCTTTATTTCTTAACTGTCGTGTTGCAGCTACTGCCACCGGAAATTCAAGCCTTGAATCTCCTTGTTTCGCATCGTATCTTATCTCTTCAGAATCCGGATTAAACGGACTGCGCTTATTCCAGGTGGAACTTTTATCGGTTACAAGCACGGGATAAAACTTAAAGCTTCCGGTATCAGTGTAGCTAACAGAACCAGCTCCTCTCATCGAGATTTTGCCCTGAGGAAGAAAGAAATTACGTAACACTTCTGCACTGGAAGCATCCGGCTCCCTGAAAGCTGACAGAATAAAGCCCGGAGGAAAGTCTTTACTTTTCTGGGCGAGCATACCTTCGCCTAATTTTGCACCTATGGGGTTTAGAAATGAATTGATGATATCCTGGCGCCCCGGCTCTCCAAATACCAGTAAATTTCCTCCGCGGCTGATATACTCATGAACCCGTTTCAGATTGTCCTGACTGTATGCTTTCACCGGATCTGCAATAACCAATACCGCGATGGAATCCGGAACAGACACTCCGCCGGTCAACGAAAGCGTATCAACATTGAACCCCTGATTAATAAGGGCATACCTGAAATCAATCTGCGTAGTGAGTGAATGATACCCTGCATCTCCTATTTTTTCGAGACTCCGTTCGCCATTTCCGGTAAGGAACAATACTTTTGGAGATGGCTGTACCAGGCGTTTAAAGGCTGCAGTTACTTCCTGTTCATTAGGATAAATCTCCATGTCGTCAAACATCCGGAGAAACACTTTCTTACCCTTGTACTCCAGTTGCCTTACCAGGCGATTTTCTTCAGGAAAGAGATTGATCTTTCTGCGGATCTCTTCCGGCTTGAGAAAATCATTCAGATCAAGATCAAAAGTTTCGGTCATCAGTTTAGCAAGACCATCTTCGTTCAATCCCGGGTTCTGTTTATACAGGTCTGCATTTTTTGATTTATCATAATAATACACATAAGTGGTGCTGAGATCCGGCAGAAAGCGCTTATACTGCTCGAACTGCCTGATATCTGCCATACGATTGGTGGGCATACCGAGAAAAGCGTTGAAATCAAGCAGGTTAACATATACGGTCATGTTTACAGGCCCCTTTAGCTGCGCAATGGCTTCCTTGCTGTTAACCGTTAACGTTTGCCTTTTATTTTCCGTCATGTCCACATAACCGGTTAATGCGCTCAGAGAAGTAAGGCTGATCAGTCCGACAGCAAGAAGCAGGAGAACAGCGTATCTTGACAGTTTATAGATCCGGCTACCGGATTCTCTGTCGGACTGAAGTTTTAATATAGTGAGACCAAGAAAAAAGCCGGTAACGATCATAAAATAGAATACATCTTTGCTGCTGATCAATCCACTGATGAGCTGATCGCAGCGGCCTGATATAGACAGGTAATAGGTTACGTCGCGCACCACATCTATTCCCCGCCCTATAGCACCGATATATTTCAGAAGGGCGAGAATAACGAGCGTGCTGATGGCGGCCACCACCTGGTAAGGAGTCAGGGCCGACATAAACAAACCGATTGCCGAATAGGCGCATATAAGAAGATACAACCCGATTAAGCCTGATACTATTAATTGAATGTCGGGTGATTCAAGTGCATAGAACCCGGCAGCAACGAACAGTAAAAGCATAAAAATAAGGATCAGGCCATACATAGCCATGGCAAGGAATTTTCCGATTACAATTTCGCTGATACGGACCGGCGAAGAGAACAGCAGCTTAATTGAACCGCTGCTTATCTCCCTGCTCAACAGTCCCATAGTAAGCAAGGGAATATAGAGGTAAAGATTACCCTGAATGTTAGTAAACATACCTCCCGGATTGGAAGAAAAAATGGTTTCGGTGAATATGTTGCCGAAGTAACCCAGCTTTTGATCGCGTGCAATGTTTTCAAGAAAGCTGGTAAATGACATTCCTGACTGAAACAAAAATATGAGAAGCAGAAGCCAGGCCACAGGTGAATAGAACATACTACTCAGCTCCAACTTCGCTATTTTGAGAATGATTTTCATTAGAATCAATTGTTTTTAAGTGGTGATAAATTAATCACGAAGATTTTCCGGATAAACGGGCAAAAACGTCGTCAAGCGAACTTCGCTCAATGATTAGCTCCTTTAAGCGCCAGCCGTGTTCTGAACTCCATGCTGCTACCTGTTCTGAAATATCAGGGCCGCTGCTGAATGATAAACGGATCATTCCGTTTCCGGCGTTCTCAGCGTTGATTATTCCCGGCAGTTCTTTAAGCTCGGATAAGGCTGGCGGGGCTGCTAAAGAAACTAAAAGGCTGTTAGGAATAATATAATTATTAAAAGCGTCTATCGTATCTGAAAATACCATATGCCCACCCTCTATCATTTTGACTTCCTGACATGTAGCCTGTATTTCTGATAAAATATGTGAAGAAAAAATAACTGCCCGGTCTGTTGCTATTTCCTTTATCAAAGCCCTTACTTCATGGATTTGATTGGGGTCGAGGCCATTGGTAGGTTCATCCATAATTACCAGCAGCGGCTTGTGAATAATGGCTTGTGCAATACCCACCCGCTGGCGATAGCCTCCCGAAAGGTTTTTGATAAGACGCTTGCTGAAATGGCTGATACCGCAACGGTCTTTTGCTTCTTCGAGCGCCGGCGGAATATCATGCTTATGCATCCGGCGGAGATAAGCACAATGACGGAGATATTCATCGACCGTAAAGTCGGGATACAAGGGGGGGGTTTGAGGCAGAAATCCAATGTACTTCTTTGCCTCTTTGGGGTGCTCCTGTAAATTTATACCAGCAATGAATACATTGCCTTCGGTCTGGTTCAAAACACCGCACATGATATTCATTGTAGTGGATTTTCCGGCCCCGTTAGAACCAAGCAAACCGAGCACTCCGTTCTTATTTATTTCAAAACTTATATTGCGTATTGCCCAGTTTACACTGTAACGATGCGACAGATTTTCTACTCTTACTATAGGTTGGTCCATATTATTTTTTTATTAGAAAACAAAACCGGGACTAACGTTCCCGGTAGGAAACACTTACTATTTTGCCAAATCCATTCCAATCTTCCTTTTTTATCAGGCTCCCGTTAACCGGAGGGATTTCATAAATTTCAAGGCTCCCGTTTGTACCGGAAGCGCCGGCTGGATCATAAGCTCCTACGATAAGCTGGTTGGCCCTTTCTGCATATTGTTCGTTGATGTTGCGGTTATGAAACTGGTGAAAGGAGAGATAACTGATCCGCTCTGCTGTTTTATTGAGCATCAGTTTACTGGTTTTTAACGACAGGTCGTATTCGTACAGCTTCCCCCCGGCACTGTAGAATAAATAGCCAAATTCGGGGCTTACCGCAAAATGTTCTGCCGCAGAAAAGTCCGAAACGTTGATCTCTTCAAAATATTCCATTTCTCCGGCAATGGTAAACTGCAGAAAATAGTACTCAGAAGCCCCTGCATCTTTCAATATGGCATATCCCCGCCCGGAATAGTCGCTCTCCATATAAACGAGGTCATATCCCTCCGGATATCCATAATAATCATATACCGGCGTACTGGTGTAGTCATTGATGTTATGCGTTACAAATCTCCGCGCATCCACATCGTACATTACTGCATTGTCCCAATAGGAAATAATATAAGAAGAGGCTCTGAACGGTGCTGCACTGCCTTTATAAACATTCACCGGAACACTGAAGAGCGAGGCCCCAAACGTGCTGTAATTATATACCTTCCCGTTTGCAAAAAGCCACATTACCGGGGCAGTATCGAACGCCATATTCCCGGTAAGATAGGTTGGCTTAAAATCAGGCGGGATACCTCCTGCAATCTGATAACTGATCTGATACGTTGGGTTGTAATCAAATGTTTCAGGGTCTATCCGGGTAGTGCCGCTACCAGAAAGAAGATAAATGCCATACTGGTCACCAGACATACTATAGGGGAGGCAAAACACTTCATAAGGCTCAGCCTGCAGGGGAAGTGAAGAGTTTGAAAATTTCAGTACATCGGTGATCTGTGTAAAGGAGCCATCCATCAGCGACAGCATATCCAGGCGCGAACTTCCGTTTACATCGTTCAGCACAAGATAACCCTCGTAGACATCACTTGCTACCGTCAGATGGCTTTTTGCCTGCCATTGCATTCCTGTCTCTTGATTCCTGATGCGGTAACGTAATTCGTAATTGCCTGCAGGAATGGTTACCGGTATATTCAGGTCGCGCTTGTCTGAAAGTACCGTCTCCGCTCCGTTGATCAGGACAGTCCATGAATAAAGATAAGCAGAAGGATCATTGCCGGCGGCACTGAACGTTAGTTCCGGTTTAATTACCGCAGTATCGTTGAGCCGTACGGTATAATTATCGTCGAGCTTTACTGATATTTCATTCAGAGCGTGATAATCGTAATTTCCTTTATCCTTATAGCAGGAGAAAAGTAGCAGCGGCAAAAGCAGCAGGGGCAGCCTTTTTATCCATGTTGTTATAGTTGATTTCATTTGTTTCTATTAGTTTGTGGCAAATTCGCCGGCCGTCATTTCACTTCCGTCTTCCTCGTAAACCGTTTCTCCGTTTTCCCCTTTTTCGATGAGGTACCTGTATAAAACAATGCTGTATGCGGGTAAAAGGCCTTGCTGTTCATACGAAAGCTGATTCAGAAAGAAAGAGCGGTCAAGCCTGTTCAGGGAATTGATGAGCTCCCATTTTTTAATAGTAAATGTACCGAAATAGTATTCCTGCCATCCCGGAGGGGGAAGAGCAATGTCAGAAAAGTTGATCTGATAGTGCGTAACAGGCCCTATCCTGAGACCAGGATCGTCATAAAGCGGTGCCATTGGCTTTAATGTGGTTTCGAAATACTCATTCGCCATGAGGTTCAGGCTTAAACGAAACACGGTTTCAGAAAGATCTGCCGTCCTCTTTAAGCGGATTAAAATGGTATCCTGCTGCTTTCCCGCATGGATAAAGAGGCTCTCTTTAATCAGTTCGTAATGAATTCCGGCAATTGCTGTTGACGAAGAGTCTGCTTTGAGCAGTAAAGGACGGTCTGTATTTTGCGGACTACCTGTAACAGCTACAGGGAGGGCAATCACCGTATCGGTTGCAGAAGGGCTGCCGTAGGCAAATGTCAGATCCAGGTCGTTATTGACGCCCAGGTAAGTCATGCCCATTTTAGGATAAAAATATATATTGTCGGGAGCATTATACAGCAATAGCCCTTCTTTCTTACAGGAAGACAAGATCATCCCGCTAAGAATTACTCCTGTTATCAGATTTTTAAAATTATTCATAAAATTAATTTTATCGTAGTTGTAATTCTGAATCAGGAAGAGGTATGTGATAATTTATCCCATAAAAATCCTGGTCTGAAGATCCGTCGGGGATCACGCTCAGATTTTTACGTTTATAGAAGAAGAAGAGCTGCCCTTCTCCGTAAAATTCCTTCTGATATTCCTTGCTGATCTCTGTTTCAAGATCCGCTGATGCATCGAGATCGGGCAGGCCCCGGTTATACCTTACTTCGTTAAGATATCCAACCGCCCTTGCGGGATCTGTTTCTGTTTCAGCAAGAATATAATATAGTTCTGATTTTCGCAGCAGAGGTTGCAGGAAACGCCAGCTCCTGTTTTTATCATCGATATCGGCATATTTATAAAAAGTGCGATACCCTTTTGCACTGTTAAGCCAGGTGCTGGTATACCTGTAATCATTCCCGTTGTATTCGAAAGTAAGAGCCAGTCTTGAGGGGTTTGCTGTAAGCAACTGGCCTTCCTGGATATCGGGACTAAAAAAGGCGGTATAATTAGTATACATTCCCGGGCTTTCCAGTCCGAGGATTACCTCAGGGGAAAAGACGCGGTCGGGATTAGTACTTTCCGTTAGAATCTGATCGTATCGCAGCCATGGGAAAAATGGCTCAGCTTCGCTAATTACTGACAGCGCCATATTTTGAGCTTCATTATTAAGGCCTCCATACAGATAAGCGCGTGCTAAAGTCCCTTCAACGGCAAAGTAATTCATCCTGCGGTTTCTATAATCCTCATAAAAATCGCTTCCGGAAGTACGAATACCCCCTTGCCTTACAGCATCTTCCTGCAGCAGGGCTTTTGCCGTAAGCAGATCGTGAATTACGCTATCGAGTACCTGACGGGCGGGGAGCAATGGCCGTACCTCTGCAGAGGCTACGGTATAATAGGGAATTGATGCAGCATCTGCCCCTTCTGCATATACCGGCCCGAACAATCTGAGCAGGTCAAAGTGCAGATAGGCTCTTATTCCGATAGCTTCCCCTTTGAGGATATTTGCATGCTGACGACTGATAATGCCTTTTTCGACAGCGGCCTCCAGCTTACCGGCAAATTTGTTTGCTTTGAGAATTACAGCGTAAGATGCAGCCCATATCCCGCTCAGGTTAGCGCTTACTGTTGGATGATAATAATTATAGTAGAAGAAATTAATATTGTCGTTATTAATATGTTCTGCGGAATAATGCCGGCCGAACATTTCCACCGTAGTCTGGGTTAAATTGGCTCCGTACAGGGAGTTATCTGCCATTTTAATATAAATACCCGTTAAGGCCTGTCTGATCGTCTCTTCACTTGAAAATACCTGGTCTTCAGTATACCTGTCTTCCGGTTGAACCTCGAGAAATTTCCGGCATCCCGGCAGCAAAAGAGGAATCACTAAAGTGAGCGTGCAAAATTTCAAAGCTCTTTTCATTGTCTGGGTTTAAAAAAATGCATTAATACTGAATGATACATTACGTGTAAACGGATAATCGATCCCGCGCTCGCTTAACACGCTTTCAAGACGAAAAAATTCATTCAGAAAAAAATTTAAGCGCAGAGAGCGGACCTTCACTTTTGACAGCCATCCGGCTTCCGTGAAATCCCACCCGATGCTAAGAGATTCTCCTGTAAGGTTATTGTCTTTCTGAATAAACCGGGAAGAAGGGTTTCGTGCATTCAACGAGTTATCTGCATCGGAAATATTGACGAGGCTTCTGAAACTTGAAACATCGCCGGGTTTCTGCCACCGGTCGTAGAGCGCTCTTTTGTCCAGATTATTTTTTAAATCGTTCTGGGTTATTCCCTCTATCTTGTTATACAACGCTGTGTTGAACACATATCCTCCAAGGCGGTAGCGTAAGTTAATACCGGCATTGAAAGCTTTATAACTAAACGAAGTATTAATAACTCCTTCTACTTTCGGCCTTGTGTTGCCTGCCTTTATCACATCTTCCACGTTATACTCGTATGTGAGGCTTCCGTCTTTCTTCTGAAAGAGCTCCATACCGTTTGCCGGATCTATCCCCCGTGAGATCACCGCCCAGATATCGTCTGGACTATATCCGTCATAAAAGCGGATCAATCCGGAATTTTCTTTCTGAATCTGGTTAAATGAATCGAGCGCCTTCCCGAAACCACTGTACCTGCTTTTATTGGCGCTGCCCAGTATGCCTATGCTCCAGATAATTTTCTTTGAAAGATTGTAAACCGGTGAAACACGGATAGAAGCTTCCCAACCCTTTACTGTTAAGGCCCCTGCATTTACCGGGTAACCGGAAGAGAGCCCGGTAGAAGGGGCAAAGCTTGTTCCGTCGCCAATAACAAGCGGATCGGTCTTCTTATTAAAGTAATTTACAGAGCCGCTTACCCTGTTATTCCAGAATGCAAAATCGGTCCCGATACTTTTCTGCAGGGTATTTTGCCATTCGAGATCGGGATTACCGAGTGAAACAAGATCGAGGCCCTGGCCGAAAACAATCCTCCCTGGCAGATTTGTGTAGACCGATGTAGACGAGAACATGCCGAAATTCTGATTACCGGTATAACCTATATTTCCCCGGATAGTAAGCATATCTACCCACGCTGCCTGTTTGAGCATTTTTTCATTGTGCAGGTTCCAACCTATGCCCGCCGACCAGAAAGGAGCATACAGGTGATTCGATCCGAAAGCGGTAGAACCATCCAAACGATAAGTAGCATCCAGAAGGAACCGGAGATCGTAAGCATAGTTAATACTTGCCAGCAGATTATTTCTGTGTGTTATTTCGCTGGAAGATTCAGGCCTGCTGTATGGAGTATAGCTATAAGCAAAGGCCGGATTTCCATTGCTGCCATTCGGAAATCCAGTTGCGGAGAAGCCGACAGAGCGGTCAGTCTGCCCGCTTATGTCCGCACGGATATTGGCATTCACCTGGTGTTTTCCGCCCAGTACCCGCGCAAAAGTGGCCATCAGAAAACCATTGAATGAATTATACTCGGGCTTCATATTTTCATAACTGCCTTTTTCATACACGGAGGCGTTATCAAAACTGCTGTTCTCGGGAGGTATAAATAGTACTCTCGTGGTATTTCCATGACTTAACTGCAGTCCTCCCTGGACCCTGATGTCGGGCAATACGTCGTAGATAACCTGGAAGTTATTTTGCAGGTTAAAATTCTTTTCATTGTTAATTCCGGGCGTTAACACATCATAAAGCGGGTTGGTAACAAAAAATGTAGGATTGCCTATCTCATCCATTGAATTGCCGGCATAATAACTCTGCTCAAGATATCTGGGAATAGTGCCATCTTCATTTTGTTTCCTGTAATAAGGATTGGTATTGACGTAGGTAGCAAAAGAACCATATTTTGATTCATCCGAATTGTATCCGGAAAGATACAGGCTGTTGGTAACATTGATCTTTCCCCTGCGATAGGTAAGATCAATATTACTGCCCCATTGTGTTCTGGAAGAACCCTTCATAGCTCCGCCAATATTCCGGTAAGAACCTCCCGCACCAAAACTGAATTCTTCTGAACCTCCGGTAATCTGAATGGAATGACCGCTGGTGATACCTGTGTGCAGAGGCACACTCAACCAATAAGTATCTACTCCCCGCTGCACCTCCGCCAGCTTCTTATAATAATCCTGATCAATATAATATTGGTACTCCTCCGAATACTCCGACTTATACCGGCCGGCAAGACGTTCAAACTCTAACTTTTCTGTGGCATTCATCATATTATAACTGTTCAGATCAGGTGCTTCTATCCTGAAATCCTCCGTATAATTAATATCTAACCTTCCCGGTTTGGGGCGTTTGGTTTCTACTACAATCACTCCGTTTGCTGCTTTAGAGCCATATAATGCTGTAGAAACAGCATCCTTGAGAATGGTCACCGAAGCGATCCGGTTCATATCGAGATTATAGATAATGCCAAGGGTGCTTTCGAATCCGTCGAGAATGAATAAAGGCTGGTTGGGGTCCGATCCGTACCGGTTGTTAAGATCGCGGGTAGTGATGCTGGTTTTACCTCTGAGTTCCATTGAAGGAAGCGTATTGGGGTTGGAACCCTGGAGATTGTTTTCGAGAACAATGAGGGAAGGATCGAGGCTTTTTAAACTCTGAATAATATTCTGATTGCCAACCCTTAATAATTGTTCTCCGCTGAAATATGCTGTTGCCCCGCTAAAGGTCTCCCTGTTTCGCCGCAGTATTCCGGCATTGACTGTAACAGATTCCAAAGCCTGTTCGGCGGTGTGCAGTGTAATAACAAGAGGACCGCTATTCGCCCTGACAACGACTTCCTGTGTCTGAAATCCTATAAAAGAGAAAAGAAGCATATCCTCTTCTTCTGCTATGACGATAAACTCGCCGCCGGCATTGGTTACCCTGGTGCCGTTCAGTCCTTTTATCCTTATGGAAACGCCCGGCAGAGGACCTCCCTTCTCATCTGTAACCTTTCCGGATATAATAACGGAATCTTTACTTTCTGATATATTTTTCCGGAATCTCGTTTTTTCAGCCGGTTTGATAACTATTGTTTTTTCTTCAATAGTATAAGTCAGGTTTTTCGATCGTAAACACGTTCTGACCACTTCATCTACAGACGCGTTCATGAAACGGATCTCTATCTTTTCTGAAGCGTTTAATACCTCTGGTTTCCACAAAACGGTATAGCCGGTTTGCTTGGTTACTTCTTTGAAGATCTGATTGATAGAAAGTTCCTGCCTGCTTAAGGTTACCGTTTGTGCAAACCCCGCAGCACTTACCTGAACTATCGCTATAAAAATCAGTAGGGTTATTAACTTCATAAGACGCAGAATTTTATACTTACAGCACGGCAGACTGCATCCATTAACTGCAGGAATTTTATACATTTGAACTGTTTGGGTTAAGACTACTATTGTTTTCCGACAAAGTGATATACCCGAATAACCAGACCGGGGGTGTTCGCTGCACACCCCGGTCTCTTTTATCGGGTATGGAAAGATCAGGGGCCTTTATTCCGATAATTCTTCATATTGTTGTCATTAATGTTTTAGTTCTGCTTTTGAGACATAGATCTTTTTTCCTTCAATTTTAAAACTGACAGAACCGGTAAGTTCCATTTTTCTTAGTACCTGAGATACGCTGGCAAACCGTGACACGGTACCGCTAAACAGCTCTCTCTTCAGATCATCGGAAGCATAGATTACTTCTACGTTATACCAGCGTGAAATGCCGCGCATGATCTGCTCCAGATTTGATTCGCTAAAGGAGAAATAACCAGCCTTCCATGCCACGGCAAGGTCAGTGTCGGCTTGTTGTACAGTTAATTTGTCATGGCCCGAAAGTGCCTGCTCTCCCGGATGCAGTATTTCTTCTTTACCAGTCGCCGGCTGACGCACTTTTACAGAGCCTTCGAGAAGAGTAGTTTTTATAGTTTTCTCTTCGGGATATGCATTGAGGTTGAAGTGCGTGCCTAACACATAAATTTCCTGATTGCCTGAACTGACAATAAAAGGAATGTTCGCCATCCGGCCAGCTTTTAGCCTTTTTTCAACTTCAAAGTACACTTCGCCGGTAACAGCCACGCGTCTTTCATCCTTTCTGAAAATTGCAGGAAACTTTACAGATGATTCTGCATTAAGCCATAGATGCGAGCCATCAGGAAGAACCACCTGGTATTGTCCGCCACGCGGAGTGGTAATTGTATTATAAGCTAAACTGTCATGGACAGAACGGTAATCTCCGTTTTGAGATTCAGTCGCAGCTACAGTGTAGATCAGTTGTCCATCAGGCGATTTTGTAATTACAACACTTCCTTCCCGCGCTATTTTTCCGGTAGTTGCATTATTGAGAATTATTTTTGAACCATTGGCCAGGGTGAGTACAGCCTTATCCGAACCGGGGTTTATATCTCTTTTTTCTGTTTCGGCGATGTGTACAGCTGGTGGTTTGAGATAAAAAAACAGACATGCAGATGCAAGAAAAAGTACAACACTTGCCGCAATATACCACCGGCGAAAAGTATACAGCCCTCCTTTTTCGACAGGAATGCCCGTATTACTTTCAATCCTGCTCCATATTTCCTGCTTTGCTTTAAGGGGGTCAAAATCCCTGCTTTCTCCCGGCTGCGTCTTTGCTTCTTTTAAGTACCATGTTTCTATAGATGCTTTTTCATCAGCGGTGCAATCGCCTCTGGTATATTTTTTCAACAATTCGTAAAGTTGCTGCTCTGTCATTCGCTATATGAGGGACAATTTAAGTGTCCTTTGCTATGATGACAGTTTTGATCGTCAAAAAGTAGTAGAGGAAATAAAAAATTTAATAATACAGGATAATAAATAGCGTAGCAATTGAGACATTCAACCTCAAACGAATTATCTTCAAGGCATTACTCACCTGTTTTTTCACAGTTTTATCTGAAATGTTTAGCTTTTCGGCAATTTCACGATAGGAATAGTGCTCTTTATGACTTAACTCAAATATTTCACGCATTTTAGGCGGCAATAACGAAATTTCTTTTTCAATCAGCGCAACGAGCTCATTATCCCGGTCGGATTCATTTACAATTACTTCTCCGCCGTTCATAAAATCCCGTAGAGATCCTATATAGTCGGTCCTCACCCTTTTATGCTCGATCTGATTAATAATCCTGTTTCTTACGGAAGTGTATAGGTAAGCAGAAAGTGAAGTATTAAATGTGATCTGTCCGGCTTTTAACCACAAATTCGTGAAAAGCTCCTGCACGATGTCTTTTGCATCGTCCTCATCTCTGATCATACGAATGCAGTGCAGATAAAGCAGGTCCCAATAGCGTTCAAATATCTCGGCAAAAGCAATGTTATCCCCGGATTTCAATAGGGGCATAAGTTCATCGTCGGTGAGATTATGGTAAACAGACATGGTGCGTAATGCGAATATACGGATAATCGTGTTATATTGCTAAGCCTGACACTTTTCATCAAACAAATATGCCTGCTTCTCCGATTCAGATAATCACCCTTCCCAGACAGGTTTCCTTGCACAGCAGCCGGCGATTACTTCCAGATTTGAGAGTCTCATTAAAATACAGGTTTTTCGTACATTTATCACATGGATTATTCCGGATTTTCAGATAATGAACTGGTGGAGCATCTGAAAAATGGCAAAACAGGTGCTTTTTATGAGATTTTTGACAGATATAATAAAGTCCTCTATATTTTCGCCCGAAATATGCTTCGGAACCGGGAAGAAGCAGAAGACCTTGTACAGGACGTATTTACCTCTCTATGGGACAAAGCAGAACATCTTGAATTAAAATATTCCTTATCCTCCTATCTTTATAAATCTGTACGTTATAAATTTATAAATCTGGTTGCACATAAAAAAATCCGCGCTGACTATGTAAATGCATTTCAGTCATTAATCGATGAAGGAGAATATTCAACGGATCATTATATTAATGAAAAGGAATTGCTATTGCTGATTGAAAAAGAAATTACCCTCCTGCCTGAAAAAATGCGGGAAGTTTTTATTTTAAGCAGAAATACAGGACTAACACACCAGGAAATCTCCGAAAAATTAAATATTTCTACCAAAACTGTCAAAAACCATATTAATCATGCATTAAAAATCCTAAGAAGTAAGTTTTCAGCGTCAGTAATTTTACTTTTCCTTACAAATCTGTAATTTTTTTATTTTTTTTTAGGCCCTGAAGTCAATTTAACTGACATACCTTAAAACGGC
>JAATFW010000019.1 GCA_015654985.1 Sphingobacteriales bacterium
ATGAAAATAACAGGAACTTTTCTTGACGAAATATCTCACGACATTCCTCATCAGAACTGGGGAAGAGAGGAATGGGACCGCGACTTCGGCTATATGAAAGCCGTTGGCATCGATACTGTAATTATGATCAGGAGCGGATATCGCCGTTTTATTACCTACCCTTCTGTCTATCTGCAGAAGGAGTATGGATGTTATCAGCCTGCAGCAGATCTTGTTCAATTGTTTCTCGAACTCGCTGAGAAACACGGTATGAAGTTCTATTTCGGACTATACGACAGTGGGCGATACTGGGATACCGGCAACCTTAAGGACGAAATTGATTCTAACCGCTATGTTATTGATGAGGTCTGGGAGAAATATGGCAAGTACAGCAGCTTTGGCGGCTGGTACCTCAGTATGGAAATCAGCAGGAAAACAAAAGGGGCCACTGAGGCTTTCCGCACACTTGGTTTGCAGTGCAAGCAGGTGAGTGGCGGACTGCCTACTTTTATTTCTCCCTGGATTGACGGAAAGAAAGCGGTAATGGCGGCTTCCCGCCAATTATCAAAAGAGGACGTGGTTTCTCTAAGTGAACACGAAAAAGAGTGGAGTGAAATATTTCAGGGAATAAAGGGAGCTGTAGATGCAGTTGCATTTCAGGACGGACATATTGACTACCATGAGCTACCGGACTTTTTTGAAATTAATAAAAAAATGGCAGATAAATCCGGAATGGAATGCTGGACCAATGCTGAGAGCTTTGACCGGGATATGCCTATAAAGTTTTTGCCGATCAAGTTCGAAAAGCTAAGGCTTAAGCTGGAAGCCGCCAGAACGGCTGGATACGATAAGGCCATCACTTTTGAGTTCTCTCATTTTATGAGCCCTCAATCGGCTTATTTGCAGGCTGGCCACCTGTATCGAAGATATCAGGAATATCTTCATGAGTTGGAACAACACAAATGAATATGAAAGAATACAGTAATATTTACAGGGACGAACTTTTTCAGAATATTCTTCCCTTTTGGATGAAACACTCCAAAGATGAAGAGTGTGGTGGATATTTTACCTGTCTTGACCGCGTGGGAAATGTATATGATAAAGACAAGTTTATATGGCTCCAGGGACGACAGATATGGATGTTTTCGATGTTATATAATAATGTTGAAAAACGGCCTGAATGGCTTGATATGGCTGAACATGGAGCTGGTTTTCTCAAAAAACATGGGAGGGATGCAGATGGCAACTTTTACTTCTCATTAAACAGAGAAGGGAAACCTCTTGTACAACCCTATAATATTTTTTCTGATTGTTTCGCTGCTATGGGGTTCGGGGCTTTGTATAAAGCGAGTCATAAAGACGAATATGCCGAAATAGCACGCAGCACCTTTGAAAATATTCTTAAACGTAGAAATAATCCCAAAGGGAAATATAATAAGAATTACCCGGGGACCCGGAATCTGAAAAACTTTGCTCTCCCTATGATATTATGCAATCTTTCTCAGGAAATTGAACATGCCCTTGATAAGAAGGTTGTTGACAATCTTATATCAGAAGTAGTGCATGAGGTATTGGACGTATTTTATCAGTCTGACGCCGGAGTAGCTCTCGAGAATGTATATGCAGATGGTTCTTTTTGTGACTCTTTCGAAGGCCGTTTGGTCAACCCCGGGCATAATCTTGAGGCTATGTGGTTTTTGCTTGATATTGGAGCCAAACTTAATGACCAGAAGCTTATTGATAAGGTGGTTGAAATTGCTCTTAATATAATCAATTATGGGTGGGATAATGAGTTTGGAGGACTCCTTTATTTTAAAGATGTTAAAGGATATCCTGTTCAGCAACTTGAATGGGACCAGAAGCTCTGGTGGGTTCATGTAGAAGCTCTTGTTTGTATGGCTAAGGCTTATCAGTTAACCGGAAATAAGGAATGTGAAAAGTGGTTTAAGAAAGTGCATGAATATACCTGGAGTTATTTCCGGGATGAACAATACGGCGAATGGTACGGTTATCTGAACCGCAGGGGAGAAGTGCTGCTTCCGCTGAAGGGTGGAAAGTGGAAAGGTTGTTTTCATATTCCCCGTGCTCTTTATCAGATATGGAAAGTACTTGAAAAAGAAGTAGCTGTTTCCAGTGGTGAACGAATAGTTTCGTTATAATTATCAGCCCAATAGTTAATATCCCATTAACTGTTGGGCTTTAAATATACGAGACGGGACTTTACTCTATCTCCAGAATCTCCTTCGCCAGATGGATCGTCTTTTCATCCCCTGTATATTTCTCTTTTTCGTCGGATAGCTTTACTACATGTATCCATGGTTGATTTTCTGGTAGCGCTTCAGTCATTTTAATGACGATATTCAGCGGTGCTAATCCTACATCATTTGTGAAATTTGTTCCGATGCCGAAAGACATACCTATTTTCCCTTTGCAGTAGTCGGTTATGCGCGCTACTTTATCATAATTTAAAGCATCTGAAAAAATGATCGTTTTTGACAGAGGATCTATGCCCATGCTTTTATAGTGCCTTATGGTCTTTTGGGCAAATTCAATCGGATCGCCGCTGTCGTGACGTACGCCATCGAATAATTTTGAAAACTTTTTGTCGAACTGCTCAAAAAAGATATCTGTTGTATAAGTGTCAGCAAGTGCAATTCCCAGATCTCCTCTGTATACATTCGTCCAGTGCTCCAGGCCGAGAGAATTTGCCATTTTAAAGCCGTATTTGGCCGCATGGAACATAAACCATTCATGAGCATGCGTTCCGATAGGCTTCGTATTATATTTCATTGCCAGATGAACATTACTTGTTCCAACAAAAGTATTACCTCCATACTTTTTAAGCGCCTCAACAACCAGGCTGTGCACTCCATAGGAATGTCTGCGCCTGGTGCCAAATTCTGCAATGGTCACTCCCAGTTCTGCGTATTTTTCAATCTTCTCTTTATTTATCCGGCTTATCTGTTCATTAGAAATATGGTGAAGGTGATTAAGCTGGTAATACAATTCACAGATTAAGGCCATTATCGGTACTTCCCATAGTATTGTACGATACCAGTAACCTTCAATGGTAACAGATAGTTCAGATCCTTCCTGCCCGATTTTTACCTCCTCCGGGTTATAACAATATCCCTGCAGAAAATCAAGGTAAGTAGGATCAAGATAGGGGCAGGTGATTGCTAAATATTTTTTTTCCTCTCCCGTAAGCCGAAGGCCGGTCATGCTGTTAACAGCATGACGAAGCGCTTTTGCAAAACCATCGGGAAAACTATGTTTTCCGCGATTTATAAACTTGTAACGGGTCTTTGCATGAGGAAACAGTTTAATAACGCCATGCTGCATTGTAAATTTGTAGAAGTCATTATCCAGAAGGGAGGGCAGAAGTAATCTATCTGTTTCTATCATGTAAAATATTTGTACGTTCTCTGTCGCGTTTGGCAGGTGGATAAGTTAATTAAAAAATGCGTTATTCAAAAATGATCGTTTTATTCCCGGTAATAAATACCCGGTCTTCAAACACCAGTTGCATTGCCCGGCTGAGAACAGCTTTTTCGATTTCTTTTCCCGCCTTAACCATTTCAGACACGCCAAAGGTATGGTTTACCGGAATGATCCGTTGAACAATAATTGGGCCGTCGTCGAGATCACTGGTAACAAAATGAGCTGTTGCCCCGATTAATTTCACCCCCCGTTCAAATGCCTGACGATAAGGACTAGCTCCAATAAATGCAGGTAAAAATGAATGGTGTATATTAATGATCTTTCCCGGAAACTGCGCCACAAATTCCGGAGAAAGAATTCTCATGAATTTTGAAAGTATAATATAATCGGGCTTGTATGTTGCAATAATATCAAGAAGTTCTTTTTCAAAATCATGTTTTGATTTATTCTCATGACTTACATAATGAAATGGGATATCAAATCGTTCCGTAAAAGGTTTGAGTACTTCGTAATTTCCTGCAACGCAGCATACTTTAGCCTCCAGGGTATTAAAACTGTTACGGACAAGGGTATCAGCGAGACAATGGTACTCTTTCGTTACAAGTACCACAATGCGTTTCTCCGGGTTGGGATTTATGATGACTTCGGCTCCATAGGGGAGGCCCTTATTGAGTGCATTATATAATTTCCCTTCTTCGGATTCTGACCCTGAACATTCAATGCGTGCAAAAAAGTGATTGACAGCTTCGTCAACAAATTCACGCATAGCCGTGATATTTAATTTGTGATCTGCAAGAACTTTAGATATCAGAGCAACAAGACCCACTTCATCTTTGCATTGAATAAGTATTAATGTTTTGTTCATGCCCTAAAGATAAGCGTAAGCTAACACCTGTCAATAATCAGTTTTGGCTTTTTAATATCGTGACCCTCCTAATTAAGTTATTTAACGGTACAAACATTAACCCAAACCAATTGTTACTGAAAGAAATTCATTAAAATTTTTATTATGAAAAAAATAGTTTATACCCTTTCACTTGCAGCAACAATGATGCTTTGTTTTTCTGCAAATTTAGCGAGCGCAACTGAATTAGCTGGTAAATCAGAGCCTAAAAAGGAAATGACTCTAAACGAAGAGCAGAAAGCTCAGCAGGTTGAAGTCATTAAACGGAGAGTTGAAGAAATCAAGTCGATGGACAAATCTAACCTGACCCGCCAGGAACGTAAAGCCCTTAAGAAGGAGCTGAAGGAAATGAAGGAACAGGCAAGAGCTATCACAGGTGGTGGTGTTTATCTTTCTGTTGGTGCTATCATAATTATTATTCTTATTCTGATCCTTATTCTCTAGCCGTGCAAGGATAAAACAAGAGTATTTCTAAAATAATATTGCCCGTATGATGTTTTTCATGCGGGTTTTTAACATTTTATCAGAAAAACATTTATCAGAAAACTGTGAGCTCATCAAACCAAATTCACAACCACAAGGAAATTATGGAATAGGCAGAAGGATGAGAAGAGTGGTAAAATTAAACCTGAGATAAAGCCGCCCTCCAGGTGGCTTTCACAACTTAATAATCCAACCCTTTTCGTTTCCCGCGCTTATATACCAGAAGTCTTGAAAAGCCCCCAGTACTTTTATAGATTGACCCTGCGTAAGAAGATCTTTTTGTCCGGCAGTGGTATCCGGCCTGTCTAACAGCGGAAGGTTATTAATTGCCAGCTTTATCTGCTTTATTGGATTTTCAATAGGGTTAAGCGATGTGTTTCTAACGAAACCGTATCTGCCATCGGGCAGAAGTACTTTATACCAGGAAGACGTTGCCGCTATGATCTCCGCCAGGGTACCTTCAGGAAGTTTTATAACAGCAGGAAACGTTATTGCAGGACCTTCATACATATTAATTCCTGTGGATGATATCCGCATGATTTTATTAAGGGAACTCTCTGATGCCCTGATTTCATCTGCCAATTTAATAGTTTGATTTACATAAGGTAAGGGATTTACTGCCCCATTTGTTGTATATATGCCGAAATGAAGATGAGGGGGGCCTCCTATTGCATTTCCGGTGGTACCTATTAATCCTAGTGTG
>JAATFW010000281.1 GCA_015654985.1 Sphingobacteriales bacterium
CTAAAACTTCAAAACTTCGAAAAGTTAATACAGATGGGAGTAGTGGGAATTTCAATACCTGCTGGTCTGTTATAGAAGACAGATCGGGGATAATATGGGCTGGTACCAGGGGTGGCTTGCTGAGGTATAATTCTCAGACAGGTAAATTTGAATTAGTACAATCTCTTATCAGTCAAAGCGAACCCTCCGACAACGAGATATTGTCCATTGTGGAAGACAACAGAGGCGATTTGTGGTTAGGTACCTGGTCTGCTGGTTTGAAATGTTATAGCAAACAATCGAATGAATATACTGCTTATTTGAACAATCGGGCAAAATCAAGTTACGTTACGCATATCAGATCTATATTTCAGTATACCGAAAAGGTATTGTTAATTGGCTCTGACGATGGGTTATACCTGTTTAATACAGAAAGCGGAATATCTAAAAGAATAGATGTTCCCTACTTTAAGTATAGTTTAAGTGACCAAAACGTTTATTCTATTACTCGCGATAAGGAAGGGGGAATTTGGATAGGAACTTATTTTGGAGGAGTAAATTATCTGAATACATCCCTGCTGTCGGTAGAGACTTACTACCCAGACCTGTTACATGGCTTTTTATCAGGGAAGGCGGTGAGCCAGTTTTGTGAGGACCCTCAGGGAAATATGTGGATAGCCACCGAGGATGGAGGAATAAACTACTTTAATGTGAAAACCAAGCTGATCACACAACCGGTAAAAACAACCTATCATAATACTCATGCGTTGCTTTTAGATGGAGAGGACCTCTGGATCGGTACATTTTCCAGGGGAATAGATGTTTATAATACAAGAACGAAAAAGCTGACCAACTACAGGTATAATACAAATAGTATCAACAGTATCAATAACGATTGTATTTTCTCTTTATACAAAACAAGGTCGGGGGATATCTATATAGGAACTCCCGAAGGCCTGAATAAGTTTGACAGGGAAAAACGGAGGTTTATCCGAATTAAAGAGGTAATTACTTTTGTATACGACATTAAAGAGGACGATTCAGGAAACCTTTGGATTGCCTCCTACGGCCGCGGGGCGATAAAATTCGACGCCAAATCCAAGCGTTGGATTTACTATGATCAGATAAAGGAAAATGATCCTATTGCCGGAAGCAAATTAACCAGCATTTATATTGATAGCCAGCGCAGGATTATTTTTTCGAGTGAAGGCCGGGGAATCTTTATCTATAATAAGGAAAGTGATAGGTTCAAAAATATTTCCGAAGCAGACGGACTTCCCAATAGTGTAATCTACGGAGTATTGGATGATCCAACGGGGAATTTATGGCTCAGCAGCAACAAAGGGCTTATTTGCCTAAATACAGACCAACCTGCAAAGTTTAAGCTCTATAACATCGAAAACGGATTGCAGAGTAACCAATTCAACTACAAAGCTACCTATAAAACGAAAGATGGAAAGTTCTATTTTGGAGGGATCAATGGCTTCAATTGTTTTTACCCGCAAGACCTTAATAAATTAAAGAATCAAATAGTACCACATATAGCCATTACCCAGATAAAACTTTTAGGCAATTCCGACCCGGAGGTTCAAAAAGGAATACAAACAAGCCTCAATAAAAAGGAAACAATTACACTTACTTATAACACGTCATCGTTCACTATCTCTTTTGTCAGTCTCAGCTTTATTTCTCAGTTGAAAAATCAATACGCGTATAAGCTGGAAGGTGCAGATACGGAGTGGAACTACTCGGGAAATAACAAGAACGTAACCTATGTGAATCTTCCTCCCGGAACATATAAGTTTAAGGTAAAGGCCTCAAACAATGACGGTCTTTGGAATACAAAAGGAAGTGAAATAACAATTGAGATACTTCCCCCTTTCTGGTGGTCTGTACCAGCTAAGATATTTTACATTTTGTTAGGAGCATCCTTAATGTTTTTTCTGGTCAGATATTACATCAACAGAAACAGAATTAAACACTTCACCCAGTTAGAAACATTTAAAACGGAGCAGGAGACCAGGGCATTTGAGTCGAAAATAGAATTTTTCACTACAATAGCACATGAGATCAGAACCCCGTTAAGCTTAATAAAAGCGCCGTTGGAAGAGATTGTTGCCTGCGGAGAAGGAAGCGACCGTGTCCGGCAAAACCTTTCTGTCATTGAAAAGAATTGCGGCAGGTTAACCATTTTAGTCAACCAGCTTTTAGATTTCCGAAAGATGGAAGCAATAGAATCCAAACTGAATCCCGAACGGGTAGATATTAAGGAATTTACAGCAGAAATGTATGAAAGGTTTAAAAAGGCGGCCCAAAACAAAAATATACAGTTTGATTTAAAGCTGCCTGGAGAAAACGGGTTATTTATCCAATCTGATCCTGAGGCGCTGACAAAAATAATAGGTAATTTACTGTCAAATGCGCTCAAGTTTACTCATGGAACAATTGTTTTCGAACTTAAATGCAACAGAGATAAATCCTATACCATCAGCGTGGAAGATGATGGAGAAGGAATCCCTGGCGAATTGAAAAACCTGATATTTGATCCTTTTTACCAGATTCAATCAGGAAAGGAGAACATAGGTACAGGAATTGGATTGTCTTTGGTTAAGCATCTGACGACTCTTTTAAACGCAAGAATTGAGGTTGTTGATTCTGACAGAGGAGGAACAATATTTCTGTTTACTTTTTCAGATCTTAAAACCGTACAACCGGAGATTGCAGAGGCCGTAGAAAAGCACAGCAAAAAAGACGTTTTCTCTTTGAGTTTTGAACATACTGAAGAGACGGTACTGGTTGTAGATGATAATTCTGACATGACCGGCTTTATGAGCAGTTGTTTGTCAGGTGATTATTCTGTAGATACAGCAGAAGATGCAACCAAAGCACTGAAAATGTTAGATGAAAAAAACTATAATCTTATTATTTCCGACATTATGATGCCCGGCATAGATGGAATTTCTTTTGTAAAGAAGTTAAAGTCAGACCTTAACTACTCGCATATTCCTTTGATATTACTTTCTGCGAAGATCGAAAATTCCACAAAAGCAGAGGGATTGAGGTCGGGTGCAGACGTTTTTATTGAAAAGCCGTTCTCTACAATATATTTAAAAGCACAGATTGACAGTCTGTTGAAGAACAGGAAAGTTTTATTGGACCTCTTTAATCGATCTCCTTTGGCCTCATATTCTTCTTTAGCTACCAATAAAAGCGATGAATATTTTCTGAGCAAATTAAATGAAGAAATAGAAAAACACATCTCTGATGAAAACTTTAGCGTAGAATCTTTGACCGGTATGTTAAATATCAGCAGATCTAATTTACAACGGAAATTAAAGGCAATAAGCGGATATTCACCCGGCGATTATCTAAGAAGCTACCGGCTGAAGAAGGCTTGTCTGTTATTACTGGAATCAGACAGCCGCATTAATGAAGTGGCTTTCCGTGTTGGTTTCAATTCTGCGTCATATTTCACAAAGGCATTTTATAAATGTTACAATATGTCTCCGAAGGAATTCATTAACCATAATCTGAAAAATATAAAAAAGAATGCGGAGCTATCTGCCGATAGTTCGTAGGCCGGTAGTTTGAATATAAGAGAAACCAATCTCATACGGGGAACAGCCCGTATGAAATTGGTGCAAAACATCTTAAAGGCTCATTCCGCCCGAAACTTCAATACGTTGTCCATTTATCCAGCGCGCCTCTTCGGTGCATAAAAATGCAACCACTCCTCCAATATCATCCGGCAAACCCACACGGCCCAAGGCTGTAACACCAGCTATCTGATCATTCACATCTTTATTGTCTCTTACGTGACCTCCGCCAAAATCTGTTTCTATGGCTCCCGGAGCAACTGCGTTCGCTGCGATACCGCGTGAACCTAATTCTTTTGCCAGGTATCTTGTAAGAACTTCAATGGCGCCTTTCATAGAACCATAAGCGGAAGAACCCGGAAAAGAGAAGCGGGCAAGTCCTGATGAAATATTGATGATGCGGCCACCATCGTTTATGAACGGCAACGCCTTTTGGGTTAAGAAAAACACCCCTTTGTAATGGATATTCAGCACTTCATCAAATTGTTGTTCTGTTGTTTCGGCGAACGGTGCATAGAGTGCAGTTCCTGCATTATTAATGAGAAAATCAAAATTGGTACTACCTGTCTGCTCTTCGAGATGTGCTGTTACCTGTTTAAAGA
>JAATFW010000307.1 GCA_015654985.1 Sphingobacteriales bacterium
TGGCGTCTATCCTGCAACTTTTGGTGGTTGCTAATTAGAAACGAGACCGATAGCTTTGTTGTTTCAATCCGGCGTTCCACGCCAGGGAAAAGCGTTTGAACCAGACATATTTTTGATTCCTTCGAACCCGATGGAATTGAAATAGGGAGAATTATATATGGTTAAAAAAATTCTATTACTTTCAGGGTTGTTCTTTATAATAAGCTTATTTTTTTCTGACTGCAGTTCATCTCATGATGGCGTGGATAAAATAGGATTCCCTCTCGCTTTCTATCAACATACAGGAGGTAAGTGTTATAATTGTGAGAATTTTTTTAAGATAAATTACCTGGTGCTGGACGTTATAGGCTATATCCTATTAGCGTATACTGGCTCTGCTATATGGTGCTTTTTAAAAAGTAAAAAGTAGTGCACTATTACCAACGTACATGATAAAAGATACACTCCCTTATTGAATCAGTTTATTTATAGCTTTAATAAGCAAATACGTTGCGCAGCCGCTGGCCATGACTAAGCCTAGTGTTAAAACAATATCATTTGTCATTGAACCACTTAATTCTGTGGTATATGCCAGCACCATAAAGTAAATACCCAAACAACCACCGCCGAGCGCAAGAATTATTTTTACGAAAGTCAGAATCATACTGCTACTATTTCTAATACTTAATGGCATACACTTTCATACTATATCTTTTAGTTTAAGTTAGCTTACATAATCTCCCCTTCACATACTCCCTTTCCTCAATCCCGATGAACGTATTTATCGATAATATATTCCGTTACTGGCCTCAATCGCTTATCAGTATAAACCGGATGAAAGCCATTTGAGGTATAGAATTCTATTTTACCATTGATCTTTGCATACCAAACAATACCCATAGCCTTCTTTGTAATCGTGTCGGCCTCGGTGATTTTTTTAAAATGGGCCACCTTTATAGTATCTATTGCATATACAGGCATAGTGCCAACTTTCTGGCTGCATAATACAGGCTGATAATGGTCTCCCGCCCAATACATACATTCTTCCCGTCCTGTAAGAACAGTCTTAACTGGTTGATGGTTCCATACCAGGTAACTCACGGCGCATGTAATCACCAGCACTACAGAAAAAAACATCCCTTTTCTGCTCCGTAATACAGCTGTTACCTCTCCAAATGCTTCATGATTATCAAAAGGAGGACGGACGCTGATCGATCCATCTTTCTTAACACCAAATATTTCTATTGTTCCTTTTTCTTCTTCCTTTACTGTCAAATCATTTGCTGCCTTTTGAGCACCTGCTCCGGCAGGAGCGGATGCCCCCTTTTCCGGCAAGTAGTTGCTCCCTTTGTTTATTGCAGGTGCAGACTCTATTGTTTCCTGCGAATCGTCAGCCCCCTCATTTGTCGAAACCGAAACCCCCTGGCCAGTCATTAAAGCCGACAGGCTCTGTTCAACATTAAAAGGCCTTTCTTCAAAGTCAATCAGCCAGGCCAGTAATTCGATATTCTTCTCATCTGTCTTCCCTGTTTTCCCCCTCAAAAAATTACACAGCGGTTTAAACTTATCAGTATCACACTTTTTAATTGCCTTCCGGTACGCCGTTGAATCTTCCTGTGGGCCAAAGAAAAGCTCTAATAAAATTTCATCCTTTCTTAAATATCCCTTTTCGCACGCACGGATACATTCATTTTTAAGCCTGGCAGGAGTGGGGAGGGTTAGGTTAATTGAAAGCGTATCTCCGGCTTTCTTTTTCCGGTAGTCATCTAAGACGCGCGACCTGTAATGATCAAACATTTTTTTTAAAAAATAAAAGTAAAGCTAATGGAATTTTCGGAATCCCACAGGCATTTCCAGAATCCTTCAGGAATCATCGGAATTTCCGGAATTGCTTGCCAGTAAGCTGTTTATGCCGCTATACATTTGCTTCAGAAATCGGTTAAGGCCCTGATAGCTAGCGGGGCTGGTGCACAAACAGATTTCGAACAGAGCAAAGAATGCGGCGGCTGATATCCGGTTTGGGAAGCAGGTATCAGCTTAAGCAAACAATGCCCGCCCTTCCCTAAAAATGTAAGAAGCGCTTCTTACCTGGTTTGCAGTAACGCTCCCGGACGGATTCCGGCAGTGCCTGCTTAGTAATTCACTTTTAAAAATTAAGGAAATGTTAGAAATTATTATAGCCATTCTTATGGCAATAGGATCCCCTGTGTCTAAAACGACCACAACAGTAAGTGGTGATAGCGCTAAGACGTTAACACAACAAGATAACGATACAAGTGGCGAAGGCGGACATATTCCTCCTATACATCCATAGAAGTTAATACTTCCATCAGTACGGCAGGGGCAGCTCCTGCCGTACTTTTTTTATCTATAAAGCTGTTCTCTAGATGGAGAAGAAAGACTGTTAAACTGCATAGCATCATGAAAGCCTTAAAAAACAGATGGAGATACTGAATGACCTGTTTTCTGTAAAATTGCATATAAAACAGTTTTATCTTAGTTTAGTGAAAAAAACCAATATTGAAGAAGCTATTCTTTTTTTTGCTGATTGCCATCCTTGCCTTTAACTCCTGCCAGAAGAAAGAAGCTCAGGTCAGGATCATAAAAGCTCCTGATTATCAGAAAGCCGAATCCCTTTTATACCACCAAAACGATTCCGCCTTTTACTACTTCAATAAGGTGGTTACCAGCTCGAAAGACAGTTTCCTTGTTGCATTGGCTTACAATAATATGGCGGTTATCCAATCAGATGCTGCAGACCATTTTGGATGTCAGGAAAGTCTTTCACAGTCATTAAGGTTTTTAAATGAGCAGAAAAAAAGAGATCGCAGTTGTCTTGCTTCGGATTATAATGAACTGGGGCTTACCAGTATCAATCTTAAAAATTACGATGCGGCCATTCCGTTTTATGATGCCGCTTTAAAATTCTGCGACTATAAAGACTTTCAACTCGTTATTTTAAATAATAAGGCACTGGCCTATCAGAAAAAGGGAGCTTATCGGGAGGCGCTGAAGATCTATAAAGCAGTTCTTGCCGAAACCAAAAAAGGCGGAATAGAATATGCGCGTATATTATCGAATATAGCTAAAACACAATGGCTTCTTCGACCCGGTTACAAAGCTGCTCCTGAATTATTAACGGCACTTGCAATCCGCATAAAAAACAAAGATCTCGCCGGACAAAATGCCAGCTATGCCCATCTTGCCGATTATTATGCCCCCTCAAAGCCTGACTCTGCTTTATTCTATGCAGGCAAGATGTATGCAACCGCCCAACAAATCGACAACCCTGACGACCGCATTGAAGCACTGCAAAAATTAATCAGGCTCAGTCCGCCTCACCCCACCAAACATTATTTTTTAGTCTATCAACAATTGAGCGATAGCCTCCAGGCTGCACGTAATGCCGCTAAAAATCAATTCGCGCTTATCCGTTACGAAGTACAGAAAAACAAATCCGATAATCTTAAACTTCAAAAAGATAATACCGAGAAGAAATACCAGATCATCCGGCAGAACATTATAATGGGCATCATCATTTTCCTGATGATTACCGGAATTATTATCACCATGTTATGGTACAGGAAAAGAAAACAACGGCTGGAAATGGAAGCCCAAAACGCCATCCGGGAGATCCAGCTCAGAACATCTAAAAAAGTACACGATGTAGTGGCCAACGGCTTGTACCGTATTATCACGGAGATAGAGTATCAGGATCTTGATAAAGAACGGTTATTAGATAATATAGACATTTTGTATCAGCAATCCCGCGACATCTCTTATGAAAAGCCACAATCCAACGATCACGACTTCGATCAAAAGATATCCGGCTTAATCTCATCTTTTGCAAGTGCAAAAACGAAGGTGCTGGTAGCCGGAAACAATAAACAGCTATGGAAAGATATCAGTGCGCATGCAAGGTACGAGGTTGAACACATCCTGCAGGAGCTGATGGTCAACATGGCAAAACACAGCCAGGCTGCTACCGTTGTCATCCGGTTCGAACAACACGAAAAGAATATCAACATTTACTATACGGATGATGGGATTGGTCTGCCTGCGGAGTTTAAACAGGGTAACGGACTCACAAATACGGGAAACCGTATAAAGGAGTTGAACGGTTCGATTAGTTTTGACGGCAACACAGAAAAAGGACTCAAAATCCGGATTTCTTTTCCAATTGCATAAAATCAATGGTACTAAAAAACGTATTAATAGCTGAAGACCACGAATGCGCAAATATTTCCGTACGCAAAACCCTGGAGGATTTTGGTGTTGCGCATACCGACTATGTATTCTATTGCGACGATGCCCTGAAGTGGATACAAAAATCCCCTAACGGCGAACCTTATGATCTGCTGATTACCGATCTGTATTTTGACCTGGACCGTGCCGAGAGCATTGCAGGAGGAGAGGAGCTTGTGGCAGCAGCCAGACAGGTGCAACCCGACTTAAAGGTGCTGGTTTTTTCAGCAGAGAAAAAAGCTGCGGTAATAGACAGGCTTTTTAGCGAATTGAATATTAATGGGTATGTATGTAAGGCACGGAATGATGCTCATGAACTCCGGGCCGCGTTAGAGAACATAACAAAAAACAAACAGCATTTTCCGGCACACCTCAGGCAAACCATCCGGCAGAAAAACACTTACGATTTCTCAGAGTTCGATATCACCATTATAACATTGCTTTCAAAAGGGATGCTTCAAAAAGATATTCCTGCCTATTTACAACAAAACCAGATCAGCCCTTCGGGCTTAAGCAGTGTCGAAAAGCGTCTTAACCGGATGAAAGAGGTGTTAGAGTTTACTAAAAACGAACAGCTCGTTGCGTTCTGTAAGGATATGGGCATTATTTAAAATTTTTGAAAATTTGGTCCCTTTACGGGAACCCGTAAAGAATCCTTTTCCGATCATCCTACTTTTGAACCATAGTCACCAACAAAAAATAAGACAATGGAAAAAAAGTACTACTTAGGAGAATTCTACACTTGCCAAGGAGCGGTTGCAGAGGCAAAAAAATATTACAGCAAAGCAGATGGTTGTAAAACCTGCTCTCTAGCTTGTCATACAAGCTGATTTCTGCAATCAAAACATGAAAGCTCTCTTACTCCTTCTTTTCTGGATCAATGCCAGTTGCGCCGATTCCACTACAGTTTACATCTGCGATAGCAGCAATGCAAGAAAATACCATTATAAATCAACCTGCCGCGGGCTCAGTAACTGCCAGCACAGGATTGTAAAAACAACGCTGGAGGAA
>JAATFW010000207.1 GCA_015654985.1 Sphingobacteriales bacterium
AAAGCTTAAAGGTGAAAGCTTAAAGTGTAAGAGGCCTGTAACTTCCGGTTGCAGGCTTTTTTATTTTAACCGCCAATAACAAAATATATTGGCAATGGAGGATCCATTCCGGAGCGAAGACGCGGAGTATACTCAGAGAACGACCCGGGTTTACTTTATCAACTGCTGTATATAGACGTCATTATAATCTTCAACAAATTTCAGGATATTCGGCAAACCTTCAAATTCGTGTGCTTCATGCATGGTGGTTAATACCACCGACTTCATTCCCCCTTTCAACGCAGCCTCCACCCCTTTAGGGTTATCTTCAAATACAATACAATCCTCCGGATTAACGCCAAGCTGTCCGGCAGCCATCAGGAATGTTTCCGGATCTGGCTTACTGCGCTTCACATCGTCCGCACTCACTGTTACCGGAAAATATTTGCGGATGTTAAGGCCGTCGAGAACGAAATCGATATTAAAAGGAATTGCTGCTGAGGCCACAGCCATTTTAATTCCACTGGCGTGAGCTTTTTCAAGAAAAGCATCAAGCCCGTTTATTAATTTAAGATGTGGTTTAAACGCTTCCTGATAGCGTTTCTCTTTATCTATCGAGAGCTTTTCCATTTCTTCATCAGAAAAATGTCCCTTGTTAAATACACGTTCAAGCACTTCAGTATTCTTCCCATACATTTCCTGTTTCACTTGTTCCCTGTTCAGATCTGCACCCAGTTCTTCAGTCAGTATCTGATACCAGGCATCGGTATGATAGGCCATATCGTCAATCATCGTTCCGTTCAGGTCAAAAAGAAAAGCTTTTACCATCTTATTCCGTTATTATTTCTTAAATAAATTATTATTGATTCAGGCTGCCTGTTTTAAAACAAAAGATCAGCCGTTTCATCTCAATTGTTCAATAATCAAACCAGCCGTTCTCTGCGATGCCCCGGGCTCTCCCATTTTTTCAGAAAGTTCTTCATAGTTACTGAACATCGTATTGCGGTATTCACTGTTTTTCAGAAGCATATTAAGTTCTCCGGAGATGCCGGCAGGCGTACAATCCTCCTGGATCAGCTCTTTCACCACAAGCCTGTCCATAATTAAATTTACCAGGGAAATAAATCTTATCTTGACAAGTAGCCGGGCAATAGCCACAGAAATACGACTGCCTTTATAGACTACTACCTGGGGAACATGAAAAAGGGCCGTTTCGAGAGTAGCGGTGCCCGAAGTTACCACAGCAGCCTCCGCATTGTGTAAAAGATCATACGTCTGCTTAAATACAACAGGGTACTTTTGGCCATTCATAAAGCTTTCATAAAACGCTGCGGAGAAGTTGGGTGCTCCGGCTATTACGAACTGGTAATCCGTAAAACGTTCTGCCGTTGCCAGCATGGCGGGCAGGATTTTACTGATCTCCTGTTTACGGCTACCCGGAAGCAGGGCAATAAGTTGTTTTTCTTCCAGATTCAGTTTTTTCCTAAAATCATTATCAGGATAGAAATCAGCAATAGCATCCAGCAGCGGATTGCCTACATAATTTACCTCCATGCCCCAGGAACGGTAAAACTCTACTTCAAAAGGCAGGATACAAAACAAGTAATCAACTACCTTCTTTATTTTCAGCACCCTTTTCTGATTCCATGCCCATACCTTTGGAGAAATGTAATAGAAAACTTTGATACCGTGCTGTTTGGCAAATTCTGCAATCTTAAGATTGAAGCCTGGAAAGTCAATCAGGATCAGGGCATCCGGTTTAAACAAAAGCAGGTCCTCCTTAACATACTTAAGGTTTCTTAAAATAGCCCGTAAATTTATCAATACCTCAACGAAACCCATAAAAGCCATTTCACTGTAATGCTTTACAAGATCACCGCCTTCAGTAGCCATCAGGTCGCCTCCAAGGAAACGGAACCTTGCGTCCTTATCAATATTTTTAATTGATTTCATCAGGTTTGCTCCATGAAGATCTCCAGAAGCTTCTCCGGCTATGAGGTAGTAAGTCATATTATGCTAATGATGCATTTTATAATAAAAAAATATAAAGGCACAGACAAAAGTTGATGCTACCACTCCCTTTCCTGTATTTTCCTTATCATTCCTGAAAAAATATCGTACCAGAAACAGATTGACGGCAGCACAACCTATGTAAAGCAGGTCGTCTTTCTGAAAAAGACGAATATTCTTCTTCAGGATCTCCACAAAGAAAAAGGCGATTCCCGGAAGTACCAGACCGAGAATAAGGCCTAACCAAACATTGTCACGCTTCAACATCGAATTGCCAGTTATTTAATATGGGAATTGCATGGTGTGCCGTAAAGTCGAACTGCACCGGCACCACAGACGCATAATGATTCTGCAGGGCCCATACATCTGTATCTTCCCCTTTATCATTCAACTGAAAAACTCCTGTAAGCCAGTAATAATTCCGGTTGTTAGGATCGGTGCGTTCATCAAATTCTTCCGCCCATTTGGCATTAGCCTGGCGGCAGATCTTTATCCCCTTAATATGCGGCACTTTTGGAAAATTAACGTTTAATAAGGTCCCCTGAGGTAAGCCATGTTCAATTACCTGCCGGGCAATTGTCCTGACAAAAGGCACGCAACTGCTGAAATCGGCTTCATACGAAAAATCATCGTACGAAAAACCTATAGAAGGAATGCCTTCTATAGCTCCCTCTACAGCCGCAGACATGGTGCCCGAATAGATTACATTAATGGAATGATTCAATCCATGATTAATTCCGGAAACACATATATCAGGCTTTCTTCCCTGGAAAACTTTATTAACAGCAAGTTTTACACAATCCACCGGTGTCCCCGAGCACTTGTACATTTCAACATCAGGGTAGATATGAACACGATCCAGACGGAGAGGCTTCGCTATAGTAATAGCATGTCCGGTAGCAGATTGCGGACTATCCGGAGCTACCACTACTACCCTGCCGAGTTCCTTCATAGTATCTATTAATATCTTAATGCCGGGAGCATCAATACCATCATCGTTAACTACCAGAATGGTAGGTTCTTCTTTCTTAGTCATCTGCTGCGAAATTACAAAAAGCATTGCAAATGCTGTCAAATCAAAATATAAACTATTTCTTCCTTTTATTTTTTGTACTTTACCTTTATTTATGCGGATGGTTATCAAGATCTGGATGGATATCCTCCGCCAGTATTATTTAAAGTGATATGAGTTTATATCTCACGGCAATACTTCCCCCCGGCCCTCTTGACGAACAGATCAGGGAGATCAGGGAGGAGATCTCTATACAATTTAAGGTTTACAAAGCGTTAAAGCCGCCGGTACATATCACATTGTTCAGACCGGTGCAGGCAGATGATGCATTTGAAAGCCGCCTGATCAGGTTGCTAAGCCCTGTTGCGCTGCTTCATGATCCGTTTGAACAACACCTTGAAAACTTCGATTCTTTCAACAATCATACACTCTATATCCGGGCAGTGAAAAACCCCTCTCTCCTGGCCCTTCAAAAGGATATAGCTTCTGTATATAACAAAAATAAGATCGATCCGAAAGAGGTAAAAGGGAGTACCGGCTTCAGCCCTCATGTCACCGTGGCCTACCGCGACCTTACTCCTGAAGTATTTGCCGCATTGTGGAATGACTATAAAAACAGGAAGTTTAAACGAACCTTTAAAGTTGAAAAATTCAGCCTGCTGAAGCACGACGGCAACCAGTGGAATATTCTTGAAGAATTTCCCCTGCAGAAGCCTTTACAAGGGGTACTTTTTTAAGGATTTTTCATTTTAAATTTTTAATTCTGCTGAAATTTAAGACATTATCTCCAAAATGAAAAAAAACACACATAAGGTATTGCACGATATACTTCAGAGCCGTATCTTTGCCTCACTTTATCGGAAACGGTTAAACGCTCTAAAAAGTATTTAACACAAAGAAAAAGAATGAATCCGTAGCTCAGCTGGTAGAGCATAACACTTTTAATGTTGGGGTCCTGGGTTCGAATCCCAGCGGGTTCACAGAAAGGCGCTAAAAAGGCGCCTTTTTTGCGTAAATTGTGACGCTTTTATTCTTACTGCAAAATTCCGCTTTTCCTTTTAACTGATACATGAAACTATCCAAACTGATATTATTGTTATTAAGTTTAAATGCCGCGGCTTATGCGCAGCAAAAAGTTAAACCTGTACCTATAGAACCGGGTGTATCGAACCAGTTAGCAGAATACCGGTACGCAATGATCAGTAATGTTTACTATCATCTCGCCTTTAAAATCCCGGCAAATAAAAATGAACCGGTTACCGGAACGGTTGGTATAAGGTTTGACCTGAAATCGGCAGATCAACCGTTGCAAATTGATTTTAAGCAGGATGCAGACCATATCAGGCTTATTGAACTTGCAGGCGGTAAAACTATCCCCGTCGTGGTTGAGAAAGAGCATATCATCATCGGTAAAAGGTACCTGCATCATGGTGAAAATATGATCACCATATCATTTACGGCAGGCGATGCCTCGCTTAACCGCAACGACGATTATATGTACAGCCTTTCTGTTCCCGACCGCGCCCGCACTATATTTCCATGTTTCGATCAGCCCAGCTTAAAAGCACGGTTCCTGCTGTCACTTAATGTTCCAAAAAACTGGCAGGTACTGTCGAATGGCATACAGCAAACCATGCCTTTACCTGAAGAGAAAGACAACAAAGTACACTATTCTTTTAATACTACGGATAAACTGCCCACCTACCTGTTCTCATTTACAGCCGGGAAATATACCAATGTAAAACAAATGACCGGTAAACGGGAAGCCGAGTTTTTGCACCGTGAAACAGATTCCATTAAAATTAAACTCAGTGTCGATTCGATTTTCAGGGCGCATCAGGATGCCATCAGCTTCTTAGAGAGCTGGACAGGCATACCTTATCCTTTCCAAAAAGTAGGTTTCGCGGCTATACCCGATTTTCAGTTTGGCGGCATGGAACACCCGGGTGAGGTGCAGTATAAAGCATCGGGTTTGTTTTTAGATGAAGGAGCTACCAAAGATCAGTTCATAGCGCGGTCAAACCTTATCTCGCACGAAACCGCTCACATGTGGTTTGGCGATATGGTAACCATGCATTGGTTTAATGATGTGTGGATGAAAGAAGTATTCGCCAATTTTATGGCCGATAAGATAACCGAAAAACTAATGGGTACCGAAACCTTTAATCTTAAGTTTTTACAGGACCATTATCCGGCAGCTTACGGGGTAGACCGTACTATGGGTGCAAATCCCATCCGCCAGCAACTGGATAATTTGCAGGACGCCGGCTCGCTCTATGGCAATATCATTTATCATAAAGCCCCCGTTATGATGCGCCAGTTGGAAAGCCTGATGGGTAAGGATAACTTCCGGAAGGGCATACGCGAATACCTGAAAAAGTATGCCTATGGCAATGCCAGCTGGCCCGAATTGATTGATATTCTGAACAAATACAGCACTACCAACCTGTACACCTGGAATAAGGTTTGGGTCAACCAGCCCGGCAGGCCGGTGTTTGATTATAAGTTAAGTTATAATGGTAATAAGATCAGTAAACTCACTATCAGCCAACGTCCCGAAGCTGGTGCACAGCGGATCTGGCCACAGATCTTCAATATCACAATGATTTATTCCGGTCACAGTAAAACGATCCCGGTTAATATAAATGCACAGCAAATTGTGCTGAAAGCTGCAACAGGACTGGCAAAGCCCTCGTTTATATTATTTAACTCAGATGGCATGGGATACGGATTGTTCCCGGCCGATAAGGCTATGGCAGGTAGTTTATTTAGTCTGGAAAGCCCGCTGCAACGCGCGTCGGCTTATATCAATGCCTACGAGAATATGCTGGCCGGACGCGCTTTTAAGCCTGATGAACTATTGAAACTGTATCAGCAAGGTATCAGTATAGAGAAAAACGAATTGAATTTGCGATTGCTTACAGGCTATATCAGCACTATTTACTGGACGTTTCTGTTGCAGGCAGACCGCCTGGCCCTAAGCAGCGAATTGGAGCAGGCCTTGTGGACATCAATGGAACAGCAAACTGCGGCCAATAATAAAAAAATATTGTTCAGCACTTATCAAAACGTTTACTTAAGCACCGAAAGTAAAAGCCGGATCTACCAGGTATGGCTAACGCAAAAACCACCGGAGGGAGTAACACTTGCAGAAGATGATTATACCAGCATGGCGCTTTCAATAGCCTTAAAAAGCGATACCATCACCCAGGTACTTAAACACCAGCAAAACAGGATCATCAATGCCGAGCGTAAAAGTCGTTTAAGCTTTTTAATGCCCGCACTATCGTTAAATGTGCAGGAACGCGATGCCTTTTTCAACAGTCTGGCCGATCGTAAAAACCGGGCTAAGGAAGCCTGGGTTACCAGCGCACTGGCGTATTTAAACCATCCCTTAAGACAAACCACTTCTGTTAAATACCTGCCCAAAAGCTTGGAAATGGTAGAAGAGATACAACGCACCGGCGATATTTTTTTTCCTCAATCGTGGCTGGCGGCAATTTTCAGCAACTACCAAACTAAGCAGGCATACCATATTGTCAGCGCTTTTCTTAAGCAGCACCCTGATTACAACCCTAAATTAAAGGACAAAATATTACAGGCTACCGATAACCTGTACCGTGCGCAGCTTATGTTGTATTAAAGCGCGAAATCCAGGTCAACCTAAATTATGCGGACAGACAAATTGTTTAACCGTTGAAAAAGATTTCTCAATGGCGGCTCTGCTGTATAAGGTGCTGAAATAGCATCAATTATAGCGGTAAATACGACAAAAGAAACAAGAAAGTTCAACTGTCAGTTAATTTTCTGAGAAACTGTCAGAACTAAGCTTCGCAAAATTTACTAAATTTGATAAAGAATCAATCGCGTGACCCTTATGCAAGATCCCTTCACCTTGTTTACCCATTGGCAAACAGAACTTTACACCCACATGACTTCGGGCGTATCTCAAAGGGAAACGTTTTACCGGCGCGGCACGCCCCTGCTCAACAGTCCGTATGATCAATTACACAGCGGATGGATCCTGAAAAAAGGCATAGCCAGGGAATACCACTATGACGAACATGGCGATGAAGTGGTCACAGGGTTCTGGTCCGATGAAGACATTATCATTCAGCAGGCCGCAGTTTATGCAGAAACGTTGCCTGTTCACCAGATCGAACTCATTAGAAATTCGCACCTTGTGCCCTTTACCTTTCAGGAACTGAACATGTTTCTATGGAGTGGTGCAGGCCCTGATTTCCTCCGCGATCTGATCGTTGTGGATATGATCCGCCAGTACCTGTATAAAAGCATCCTTCAGTTGCCGGCAAAAAAAGCGCTGCAAAAGCTGGGGGAAATGTACCCTGTAAAATATATTCCCAAAAAAGACCTGGTTTCATTTCTGGGGATCAGCCCCTCCACCCTTTTCAGGATTTTTCCTGATTAAAAGATCCGGAATGCCCCGGAATCGGTCAAATGACCGGTCTTCCACTGATATTCGAAGTGCAGGCGACTTTCATCCTGAACGACCGGTATGATTTTAACGAATATTTTCGGGACGTGATCGTCCTCCCGTTAATTCCGGGTATTTATAAGGTTTATAACTACTTTAACAATTATATCCTTCTCTTCTGGCTTACTTTCTGCCATCATCAGTGTCAAAGCCACTAAAGCATTGTCTGCAATACGTTTGGAACCGTCCTTTCTATATAGAATTTTATTCTTCTCCAGAAAACAAACAAAAAGGTAAGCGGCAATTCTTTTGTTACCATCGGAGAATGAATGGTTCTTAACCACAAAATACAATAGATTTGCGGCTTTCTCCTCCACTGTCGGGTAAAGTTCCTCGCCTCCGAAGGATTGATAAATGGTACCAATTGAACTTTTAAAAGACTCATCCTTTTCATTTCCGAACAAAGAACCCCACCAAATTTCTCTTTCAAAAGTCGGATGGCCTTAATGGCCTCATCATAGGTAAGAATAAACAATTGTTGTTCTGTAGTATTCTCAATGGTCAACTGCTGATGGTCATAGCGGTCCAGGATATCAAGTGCATAGCTGTAATCACTTATTACCCTTAGCAGACCTGTCGCCTCGTCTGATGACAACTCCTTGCTTTCCAATACTTTCTCCAGCAAATTCAATGTCTTCTTAAGCTGCTCTAACTGTTCCGCTTTTTCTTTCAGCTTCTTTTTATTTATAGCATACCCTTTTTGCAGGTAATCTCTTAATATGCTATTTGCCCATATTCTGAACTGGGTACCACGTAAAGATTTCACTCTATAGCCAACCGATATAATTACATCCAGATTATATCGCTTTATTTTTCTTCTCACTTTTCGTCCAGCTTCCACTTGAACTACCGAGGAATCCTCGGTAGTTGACTCTGCACTTAATTCTTCTTCCCGATATATATTTTTGATATGCAATCCTATTGTATCAGAATCCTTTTCAAAAAGTTCAGCCATTTGACGTTGACTCAAAAAGACGGTATCTTCCTTTATCTGAACCTCAATAGTATGATCACCCGAAATCTTATATATAACAATTTGATCGTTATCCATGAGGTTTAAAACTACGCATAATGATCTAAAATCTTTATAAAATTTACAGTGTTTTTAGCCAGCCCCTCCACCCTTTTCAGGATTTTTCCTGATTAAAAGATCCGGAATACTCCGCAATCGGTCAAATAAAATTTTCGATCGGTCAAATGACCGACCAGCTTACCTTCCTTCACCCCTACCTTTATATCAATAAAACTTGCACAATGGAACACGCTTCACCCATCCCCGAAACCCGTTACCGGTCATATCTTCCGGTAGCAGAAGAACTGCAAATCACCCTGCGCGAAAGCGGTCCCTTGCTGGTACACGGAAAGCCCAACCATGATCAGCGCTGGCTAGTCTGCCTTTCCGTTTGTATCCGCGATGCGGATGCAATCTTCCGGAAAGTGCTGCCGCTGCTGCAGGAAAAGCAGGCTCCTTTCCTGCTGATCAAAGACCTGTTGCAGCACAACCGGATCAATAACAATGCTTTTCCGGTAGCCTTTTACGGCAAGCCGCTGATTGCTTTTGCTGAAGATGTAAAGCAAGCCGGGGAACTGGCAGCGAAGCTGGCGGCTTTAACCAATGAGTATAGCGGTTTGAAAGTCCCCGGATGTATCCGGGTAGGGAATATCGTGTATGTGGTGTTCAGCAGGCTGAACGCGGATTATGATCCGGATCGCGGCGAAGATAGCGGGCAGCTTCCCTTTATTCTGGAAGTTCCTCCGGGTTCGGAAAAGGACTTCCCGCAGGCAAAGCGCTGGAAGGAGAAAAAGCTCAAACGGATCATCGGAGGCCGATACCTCCCGGCTTCGCTGATTGCCTCTACCCCCAAAGGGAACATCCTGAAGGGGGTAGACCTGAAAACGTTTAACTGGTGCTTTATCAAGCAGGCGGCTGCCTGGGCAGCGGAGGACATGCACGGGCGGCAGATGAGCGACCGGCTGAAGTGGCAGAAAGAGGTAAGCGAAGAACTGGAGGAATGGATCAGGCGCCCTGAGGTTAAAGCACTGGTCGAGCAGGAGGATTATACTTACCTGATTTTCGAATACATCCAGGGAAAATCGCTGGATCAACTGATCAAGAGCATGCCGGATAACGACGCCTCGCGCAGAGCGTTCATTTCCTGGTTTATTCAGCTTTTAGACCAGGTGCTGCAAATGCACGATGCAGACTTTATCCACCGCGATCTGACGGCAAAGAACATCCTGGTTACCCGCAGCGGCGAAGTTTACCTCAGTGATTTCGAACTGACGTTCGACCTGGAAAAAGAGGAAATGATCCCTTTCGACAGCGGGACCTTCGGCTATATGTCGCCCCAACAGATAAAAGCACAGGAACCGGAGTGTTCTGATGACATCTATTCACTTGGCGCCTTGCTGTATTATATGATCAGCCGCGTGCACCCCGAGGGATTGACTGAATTACCGGCAGAGGAGCGTTTGGTTGTTATTGATGGCCTGCCCGCTGCCTCTTCCCTGAAGGAGGCAATCAGGCGCTGCCTGGACGAAGATCCGCAAATGCGGCCGGAGATTGAGGAATTGAAGGAGATGCTGGCCGATGTAAGGGCGGAGGTAAACCGCAGCCAGGTAAGCTACCGGTTTAACGTTCTGAAACAACGGGTTGAGTTCTCTTTCGTCCTGATTCTCCTTGCTGCGCTAACCGTTGTCTCTCTATGGGTATGCAGCGACGAACCCAACATGATTATGACGAGGGGTTGCAACGATTGGTTTATGTTACCCGTTACGCCAACCACATCCTGTTGATGGATACACTGATGCAGCTTACCCGCAGGGGCAGAACGATTGACACGCTCAGCTGGTATACGCTGGAAAGCACCACCGAAATGGGCAAAAGCGGCGGAGTGGTCACCAATTCCAACCCGAGGAAGTATGTAAATGAAGCTATGGCCGTCAGCGGCGGCAGGTTGTATGTATACAGTGCGGTGAAAGCCGACAACGAAACACATAACGAATTCATGAGCGGACCGGTGATCGATGTGTACAACGTCAGCCAATTGCATTACCTCGGCAGTTACCGGCTGCTGGCAGCAAAAGAAGGTGCGGCACTCCGCAGCTTCCGGGTGGAGGGACAAAAGCTCTATGCCCTTTATCCCGGAGATTTAAAAGTATATGTACTCCGTTCAGCAAAAAACAAAACGTCATGAAACGAAAAGATATTCAATGGACGATATGCCTCCTGCTTGCAATGGTTTTTATCGATTCGGGCCTTGGTAAACTGCTGGAGTTTCAGCGCTTTCAAACGGAACTCTCCAAGAGCCCCTTTGTGCATGGGTTTGCCGGGTTTCTGGCCTTCGGCCTCCCTCCTGCCGAGCTATGCCTCACGGCTGCCCTGCTTTCCGCACGGACCCGGTTAAAGGCACTTTACGCCAGTCTTTTTCTCATGGCAAGTTTCACTTTCTATATCTGGGTGATGATGACCAAGGCCTGGTACCTGCCTTGCGCTTGTATGGGGCTACTGGGGGAAGATCTGGGTTGGGGAGCTCACCTGGCGGTTAATATCATCATCACACTACTGATACTAACAGCGCTCCTGCTTCATCCTGAAAAGGAGAAGCAGGGCGCTAAAGACACACTCCACAGGCTTTCACCGTCCGGCCTGCGGAGCGATGGATAGGGACGGAATGGTTTACCTTCACGTACTATTGTTATGCTCAGAAAAGTGTTAACAATGGGGGCTGTTATGATGACAGCCGGATGGTCTTTTGCAGGATCTGCAACAGGCCGTGACCTTCTGCAGAATGCAGGGTGGATATTGACTGATAATCCCGGTGCCGGGATCCAGCCTACATCCGTTGCCCGCACTGCATGTCCCGGCGACTTCGTAAGAACCTGTGCATACGCTGTTGATGCACAAGGTACCCCGACCGGAGAAACATTCATGTATGAATAATCTCCGAAGACGTCCGCCAAAAATTTACCTGATGGATGCCAGCATTATTCCCCTGTGTCTGGAAATATTTGACTGGGCGAACTATCGCAGTACCAAGGGAGCTGTTAAACTGCATACGGTACTTGATTATGATGGGCTTTTACCAGTCTTCGCCCTGCT
>JAATFW010000261.1 GCA_015654985.1 Sphingobacteriales bacterium
AACTGGCTTTTCCATATTTCATTTTTCCAATATCCGCAATCGCCCCTGCAAATCTACGAGCGCATACGGCTTGCCCATCATGATCCTGTTTTGCGTCCACGGTTTCTGAAGGAAGTGCTATACCGCTTAATTGCCAACAAGACACTGCTTATGAAGACCATAAATGGCGGAATTCATTATGTTGCGGCGGTGTAATAGCCTGGCCAATAAATTTTTATTTACCCAATCAAGAAATCAATACTTAAATGTAGATCCCAAAGAATATAAGTCGAAAAAGCAAAGCTGATGGAGAAGATTCTCCATCTTCTCCCTGAATCTTAGGAATTAAATTCTCAGGCTATCAGTGCCAGAACTTCCTGCCAGTTGTTAGCCCGGGTATGGTGGTTAAGCAGTACATTATGGCTTGCGGTAAACATAATAGGTTTACCCTGGCAGTAATCAAGATTTTTTCGATGATCATCGATCATATAATCGGTATTCACGATACTCTTATCCCCACAGAAGACAATATTCTTCCATGAAATAAAAGGGAAATGTTCCTTCAGCCATTCATGTTTTTCAGCGAGCGACAGTGGAAATTCCATAGCCGCAGAAACGATGTATACTTCATACCTCTCCATTAATTGCTTTACCGCTTCTACCGCCCCATCTATTAAAGGCGCCGTTCTGAAAAATCCCGGCGAATGAATAAACTTCCATACCAACCCGTCAGGCAAGGCATCTCCTTCTGGAATACCAAGCAGGCTCTCACGGGGTACGCTGACTCCATACTCACGTTCATACCAGGTAATATATTGCTTTTCCACATCCGCAAGCACCCCGTCCATATCGATTGCTATTGATTTCTTCTTTTTCATATATTGCAAATTATTGCAGCGAATATCGCAATTAATTGCATTATATTGCAAATAACTAGTCATATTAATTTGTTAATTTTCTTAACTTTGCAACTTATTGCAATATTAACATGGTCAAAGCAGAAAGGCTCAGGCTGATTACCGATCATATAGGCAGGAAGCAGTCGATGCATCTTAATGAATTAAGCCGTTTACTAAACGTGTCAGAAGACACTATACGGCGGGATATTAAAGAGCTTTCAGACCTCGGTCTGCTCCGGGCAGTACGGGGAGGAGCAGTTGCCCATTCCCCCATTCCACAGCATTATCGCGAACGGGAACACTACAATGTGCAAAATAAAGAGATCATCGCACAAAAAGCCATTCAGTTCATTAAAGACGGGCAGGTAATCATTTTTGATGGTGGTACCTCGGCACTTGCTGTTGCTTCATCTATTCCAAAGGATATTCGATTTACCGCGGTTACCAACAGCTTTCCTGTTGCCACAATGTTGGAGGATCATCCAAATGCAGAAGTAATATTTGCCGGCGGCCGCCTGAATAAATTTTCGTTCACAACAATGGGATACGAAACGATAGAAACCTTTCGGAATGTTCGTGCGGATCTCTGCTTTCTGGGAATCTGCAGTATTGATATCGACATGGGAGTTACCCTGCGCGATTACGACGACGGTCAGGTTAAGAAAGCGATGATCCAGACTTCCCGTCATGTTATCGCCCTTTTTACCCAGGATAAGATCGGTACAGCAGAACCCTATTATATCTGCGCATCAAACAGCGTCCATACCATGATTACAGACGCCGATCCATCCCAGGAAAACCTGCAGGTATTCAGAGAAGCAGGAATTCAAATCATTTAGAGCCGTCTGCGCCATTACATTATACCAATAATTTATTAGCGGCAGGTTCCGGTTCGATTAATATGCAAGTTTCTCGTTATTTGCTTCTAAACTAAAATTTACTTTTAATCCTAAAGCATTAAACACTTTCAAAATGGTTTCAAACCTTGCGTTTTTTACGCTGTTTTCAATCTTTGAAATCTGGGCTTTTTGAACACCAACCAATTCACCTAATTGTTGCTGAGTTAAGTTACGTTCCTGTCTGGCTTGTTTAATGGCCTGTCCTAACAAATCGATCCTCAATTCATTTTCAAAAGCTTCACGTCTTTCCGTGCCTCGTTCACCAATGTGCTTGTCTATCATCGTGTCAAGAGGAACTGTCCTGAATTTATTATCCATTTTATTTCGTAGCGGCTTTATTTTTTAAAAATTGTTTCCTAATCTCTTCTGCCTTTTCAATTTCTTTCAGCGGTGTTTTTTGCGTCTTTTTCAAAATTCCGTGTGTAGCCACAACCAAAGTGGCTTTTCCGTTCGTCTTGTCCCAAAACGAAAAAAGCCGGTAAGCTTTGCTGTTATATAACGTCCTGAATTCCCAAATGAAATCATTTAATTTTTTAAAGAGTTCATTGTCATTTACAAATTGAGATTTTAATGTTGTAGTAAATCTTTTCCCTCGTTTTTTCGTCAAGATTTTCTAAAAACTCAACTGCTTCAGGCAATAACTCAACATTAAATGTTTGCTTCATTTGACTTTGGAAGTAAAGATAATTATTTCCTGATCGGGAAACAAATGCAATTTAGCTTTTGTGCTTTGAGATGACCGAAGCAAGCCGTATGTAAAAACAACAGCGGGGAGGATAAGGCTTGGCCTTACCATCCGGAAATCAGAAAAATAAACTTATGCCAGCAGAAAAAGAACTCAGCTGATCAGAAATGTAACCGTTTGGTCTTCTTACTTATTAGATAGTATCTGAACTCTGTACGCCCTGCTGATCCCTGCCCCGGGATATAACGTCTGATATTGTTGGGTAAAGTCTGCAACAAAGCCATATTCAATTACCGGCGACTCGCTTGTTGTTGCAGATTTGAATCCCTGGGTTGGCAGAACGATATACTCAAATTCCTGGCCACTATACTTCAGAAAACATGTGCGTGTCCCAATCTTATTACCGTTTACCTGTGCCGTAGCAATTTCTTCATTTTGTGAAATAGCTGCCCTTCATTCCAGCCTGAAAGCGATTAGTTGCATAGAAGAGCTGGAAATGGTATATATCTTACTATCTGGATAGCAATGAAGGTGTTCTGTTGTTGAACGTATACCCCAGTCCCAGCATGAGATAGTTTGGTTCATTAAAGTTTTTTAGGTTATATCCGATGTGAAGGAACGAGCT
>JAATFW010000170.1 GCA_015654985.1 Sphingobacteriales bacterium
TGGTAAATTCGGTTATTTTCTGCCCTTTATAGGGGTTTTCGTCCCCATTGCTTAACTTCTCAGGCTGTAAGAGCTCAAGCTTAATTCCGTTTTTATCTCCTGCAAAAGAAGGCGCTACGTTTTCCCCGTTAACTGCTTTCAGGTTTTGTAGGTCTGAAAGGCTGAACGACCGATCGGCTGAGGGTACAAATAATCCGCCGGCGCCTATGGTTAAGTCGAATCCTCCCAGTTTGTGGGTTGCGGCCGTATTATACCAATTGGTGCCTAAACCAGCAGAGAATCCCTTGCCCATCGGACGTATATAGCCTTCAGCTACTTTGTTAAGGTCGGTAAACCCGGCTTTAAATAAAGATGAAATGTCGTCCTGCGCTTCTGCCTGAAAAATTGTCATGATGAATGCGGTCATCGGAATAAGTGAGCGTAATGTTGTTTTCATAACTTTAAATTTGTTTTGATGAGAGATTAATTGTGCATCTGCATCAGGCAGATTTATTCCCTCTGCGGCATAAAATTGAGGTAAAAACGGAGGATAGAAAAGGCAAAGATCAGGCTTTTCTGGAAATGTGGACGGATAAGAGAATATGCTGATTTATTTTAAGGAAAACAGGGTAGATTATATTGTAAATGGGTTATATTATATGTTTTGCCATTTAAATAAAAAGCCTTCCGATCTTAATTCTCTCTAAGATCTGATAAATAAGAGCGGGACACTCCAAGGCCCGTTTTGTTGAAAGACTGCAGTAAAAGGCAATCACGTGATTTAAACTCAATAGCGTTCAGATGAGTTAAATTGACAATTACCGACTGGCTGATAAGCGTTTTGGTGCAATGTTTTTTTCTGATCATTAGAATGTTTATCGGTCAGAAAAAAATATATACCAGCAATAAGAAATATAATTGTGCTGGCAATAATTAAATTCTTTAGTTTCATTAAACAGGTTTAGAACTTGCAATTAAGTGGTCAAGTCCTACGATAAATATAAGTACATACACTGATATTTATTGCTTTAAAAATAAAATCAATTTGCGTTTTGAGGAAATAAAAAACAGGAGCCCACCTTGTTCTGCCGGGTTCCTGCTGTATGTGTTTTTTATTGCGATCTACCCGACCAAATAATTCCAGTTGAACTCATCTGGAACCAGTCCATATCTGATCTCATTCAACGCTTTTAAGGCTCTGTTAGAAAATTCAGCTTTACTGGTATCCGGTAGATGGTGAAGTTCTCCTTCAAAACCAATGCTGGCTATAGGAGTAATGGTAGCAGCAGTGCCAACGCCAAAAGCTTCGGTGAGCTTGCCATTTTTTAGTGATTCTATTACTTCAGCAATGGATACACGGCGTTCTTCAACCGGAACACCGCGGCTTCTTGCCAGGGTAAGAATACTGTCGCGGGTAACTCCCTTCAGAATGGTGTCTCTTGTAGAAGGGGTTACAAGAACGCCGTCTATCATGAACATCACATTCGCAGCGCCCAGCTCTTCAATATAGGCATGTTCGCGGGCATCAGTCCAGATAAGCTGATCAAATCCTTCTTTCATAGCCTCCTGGGCCGGTAGCAACGAACCTGCATAATTACCGGCAGCTTTTGCAAAACCGAAGCCTCCTTCGCTTGAACGTGACCAGGTAGTTTCTATCTTTACCTTCAATGGTTTAGAAAAATATGCACCTACAGGACATGTCAGGATAATATATTTATATGTTTTAGACGGCTGAACTCCCAGGTACGGATCTGTAGAGAACATGTAAGGTCTGATATACAGCGAATGATCGGGAGCTGAAGGAATCCAGTCTTTATCTAAATCGACCAGTGCTGCTATACTTTGCACAAAAATATCCTCAGGAAGTTCAGGAGCACAAAGTCTTATCGCAGATTTGTTAAACCGTTCTGCATTTTTATAAGGCCTGAAAATGGATATTTTGCCATTTTCGTGCTTATAGGCTTTTAATCCTTCAAAAAAAGCCTGCCCATAATGGAGAACAGAAATAGCGGGACTAAGTGGAATATCCCCGTAAGGGACTATCTGAAAATTTTTCCATTCGCCGTCTTCATAGTCGGCAATAAACATGTGATCGGAAAAGATCTTTCCGAATGGTAAGTGGCTGAAATCAGTTTCTTCCAGCCTTGACTTGTTTGTTTTTGTGATCTTAATTTCAAGTGTATCAGTCACGGCATCAGAATTATAATAGAACAATATTACAAAGGAACAATTTTTTAAGGGTAAATGGGGAAATTATTGCAAAGTAATACTTTCTGTGCCGTCCCCTTAATACAAAATTCTGAATTTGATAGTCTGATCAATTTCTCTTAATTCCTTTAAAACCTCAGGATCGTAATGTGATACTACATCTGTAATAGCATACCCAATCTGAGCGTTCGTCATCAGGAACTGACCTACAATATTAATATTATTACGGGCATACACCTGGTTGATCTGGGCCATTATTCCGGGAACATTCCTGTGAATGTGGATCAGGCGATGGGCATTCTCTACTTTGGGTAACTGCAGGCTTGGAAAATTGGCGCTTAAATAAGTATCGCCCTTATTGATAAATGTAGCCATCCGTTTAGGAATAAACCCGGCGTTACGGGGGTTCTGCCTGGGGTCGTCGAAAACTACAATTCCCATTTCTGTAGCCAGATCATGAGAGAGCTTATGTTTGCTGTTCCCGAGATAGCCAATGGTCTTTAATTTAACGGCCCGTTCAAGCTGCTCATCTTCCAGTTTTTCGCCGTCGGCAAGCAGCAGCATACCAACATCAGAAATGTATTTTTCCTCGAAGGACGGTTTCTGACGGATAGAAAAACCGTCTTTACTTAAAACTTTTACTGCTTCTTCAGGAACATTTCCAACTATCAGGCAGAGGATCCTGTTCTTGGGATAGGAGATTGCCCTTGGAAGTTTATTTACATACAGAAATTCATCGAAACTCGGCGTAACATGATCGGCTTTCTCAAGAATGCTCTGGCGGGCGATGTTTTCGGTAAAGGCATAAAACTTCTGTATCAACCCTGATTCCTTTAGCTGAAAATCAGAATGCCCGTCGCCTATACCGAAAATATTCCCTTTCAGTTGCAGTTGTTTTAATAATATCACTTTACCGCCTTCCCGGGAAAGCGGATTTGTTTCATCGTATCCGGTAATGTTTCCTTCCTCATCAAATTTAAATGAGTTGGCATAAATATTTTCCTTTTTTATACAATACGGAACTACTACCGGTGTAATAAATTCTTTAAAACCGCCGGAAACGATCAGAATCTCATCTGCGTGTTTTTTAAA
>JAATFW010000189.1 GCA_015654985.1 Sphingobacteriales bacterium
CGAAGTTCAGTTTAAAGTAAAACATCTGATGATCACCACGGTTACAGGTTCTTTTAAAGAGTTTGACCTTGAAGTAGAAACAGAAGGGGACGATTTTACTACCGCTTCTAAAATTGAGTTCACCGCTGACATCAACTCGATCAGTACCAATAATGAACAAAGAGATGAACATTTAAAATCAGCAGATTTTTTCGATGCTTCACAATTCGGAAAGGTTACTTTCATTGGTAAAAAATATGAACAGGCGGGAGATGATTATAAACTGTATGGTGACCTTACCTTACGTGGTGTTACAAAGCCTATAACGTTAAATGTTGAGTTTGGAGGGGTTGTAGTAGATCCATACGGCCAAACAAAAGCAGGTTTTACTGTTACAGGTAAAATAAGCCGTAAGGAATTTAACCTGACGTGGAGCGGCGTAACAGAGGCCGGACAAGTAATTTTAAGTGACGATGTTCGTATAATCAGCGAAGTTCAATTAGTAAAACAGGCATAACGTTTTGCCCGGTTCTGCAGAACCTATTCGGAGATACAGGCGGGGCTTCTTATATTCTTATAAAATAAAAGACAGGAACAACCCAATGTTTCTGTCTTTTATTTTATTGTAGCTGTTAACATCAGGATGCTGTCTGAATGAGAATATAAATCGGGGGACTTAAAATTTATACAACGACAGCCGAAGCACAGATATAGGTGGGAATGATCCCCGTACTGGTAATTTTGGTTTCAGCATCTCCGGGTAAAGTATTTCCGGAAAGAACAAGTATCGTATCAAGTCCAAATTTATTTCCGCCGAGAATATCAGTATGCAGAGTGTCTCCTACCATAACAATATCCGGCTTGGTAACACGAACTTTTTCGCGTATCAGTTCGTATGCCAGCATAAACAACTGTGAGTCAGGCTTTCCAAAACGAATAAACTCTTTGCCGGCGATATTCTCTACCATAGTTGCAATACCTCCAACCGCTATACTCACATCATTAATGGTTAAAGGATACGCATCGTCTGTATTGGCTACAATAACAGGAATTGTTCTTCTGCGAAGCAGATTTACAGTTTTATTTAAATCACGGCACCAGTCGAACCCCTCGTCATCCAAAAATACAAGAGCGTTTACATTATCGATATCAGAGGGCTTAATACTGCCAACCGGTAAAGGATGGAGGTCTGAACTTTCAATATAATGAGCTGAAGCTCTTGTTCCAAGATAAGCCACAATCCCATCGTCTACTTTCAGGTCGAGGTATTCTTTAGCCAGCATACCAGAGGAGATGATACGGTCGTGGGTAATAGCATTCAGGCCCATCTGATGATATTTCTCAGCAAGATGAACCGGGCTTCTTGAAGCGTCATTTGTAACAATATAAAACTCTTTTTTCTCGGCTTCAAGGTATGCAAAGGTCTTTTCAATACCGGGCACCAGCCCCTTATAGTTCTTCACCACTCCAAAAGCGTCAAAAAAGACTACCTTATACTGGTCTATTACACTTTTGAAATCGGATATCTCTCTCATTTCTCTAATATTCTGTTATCTGGTATGTTAACAATAAAATGACTTGTTATATTTTATAAAACAAGGAATTTCAGGCAATTTATCCTTACTTACAACTTATTACCGCCCGATATTTAATGCCTCAATGATCTTCTCTGCATCGAAGCCTGCATCAACAGATGGGAGGTAAATTTCAAACGCTTCTGTCTGCAGTTTTTGGGCATATTGCTCATTAAAGAAATAGTTGCCGTCCTTGATTACATAATTTAAAATAAAAAAGCGGTACACTTCCTTCAAAAAGCGTATTTCATTAGCCGTTAATGGATTTACTTTATGGTACTCTTCAAGGAAAAGAATAAAGCGATCTTCCATCATAGGATCTACCAGGTAACTAAATACCGTTCTGTCGCCAATATCTGATACCACCCTGCTGAAAAAATAAAAATCCATCATGCGGCTGCTCATCCTGAACCAGTCGTAATCCCATCGCGAATATAGCTTAAGCGTAGACGTAACCGAAAAATTGCCTATGTTCCAATCAATGAACACAGGGATTGTCTCAAACTTATCTGCCTTATAAAGCAGGCGGTTTTTCAGAAACTGTTCGCAATGATACTTCAGGTACTCCCCCTGCCCTGCTTCGAATGCTGTCTTTCTTTTATTTCCTAAAAGTTTTATAAGCGAGTTAATATCAGTACTAAGGGTTTTGGATGACTTCGGAAGAACATTCCGGACCCTGGAACAGGCTTTATGAAACTTTCCTATCTGCTGCCCAAGCACTCTTATCTGATTCTCGGAAAGCCTCTTTGGCAGGCGGTTCTGCACCCGGACGGGATTATAAAAAACCACCCATGTATCAATTTTACCTGTTTTATACCGGTAAGTGTAAACCCTGTTGTTCTTCAGAAGCGACTTTGCCAGCAGGTTTTCAAAAGGATAAAGCAGGTTGTTTGCAAGTGAATGGATAATGCGGTGATCTTCCTTAAAATGTTCATACTTACCAAAATATGAAAGCTTGGCAATAACAATATCATCGTCTTCGAATATAATCCTGAATACATGGTTGGTAGACACCATGGCACTGATGTCCTGAATCTTACGGATGGGCTTGGATTCATCATATTCCTTCCACGCTTTTTTTATAATTCTGGAGTAATCCATTTGTTCTTTTATAATCAAAGATAAGGGTTATATAATTTCAAAATATCGTTTAAGTTCCCAGTTAGTTACTTCCTGAGAAAATTGTTTCCATTCCCATAACCGCGTTTGAGAAAAATGCTCTACAAAAGCCTCTCCAAACAGTTCCTTTGCAACGGGAGAATCTTTCATCGCTAACGCTGCCTGTTGAAGGTCAGCAGGCAGCCTTTCTCTGTCATTTTCATTATAAGCATTGCCATGGGTTGCCGGAGTACTTAACTGCAACTTATTCTTAATTCCGTATAGTCCCGAAGCAAGGGCCGCTGCCATAGCCAGATACGGATTTGTATCAGCCCCCGGAACGCGTGATTCAAGCCGGGTATATTTCTCCGACGTATTTAATACCCGCAGTGCCGTAGTCCTGTTGTCAAAGCCCCACGTAACATTTACGGGCGCCCAGGTACCTTCTGTCAGCCGTTTATAACTGTTAACTGTAGGAGCGAACATTGGCAGTATATGCGGAAGGCAATACAACTGACCTGCGATGTACTGTTTTAATATATCACTTACAGACTGTTCATTTCCGGGGTCATAAAAAAGGTTTCTTGTTTTATCTTCATTCCATAAACTCTGGTGAACATGCCCGCTGCAGCCCGGAAGCGATTCATTCCATTTAGCCATAAATGAAGCTGTTTGTCCGTGGCGCGAGGCGATTTCCTTCACTGCCGTCTTAAAAAGTACAGCCCGGTCTGCAGCTTCCAGGATGTGATCATGGAGAATGGCGGCTTCGTACACGCCGGGACCGGTTTCTGTATGGAGGCCCTCAAGCGGAATACTAAACTTATCCATCAGGTTATAGAGGTCATAAAAAAAATCACTTTGCTGTGATGGACGCAATATAGAATAGCCGAACATTCCGGAAGTTAATGGCTTAATCCGGGTAAATTCTTTTTCATGCAGGGTTTGAGATGTTTCGCTGAAGTTGAACCACTCAAACTCCTGGGCAAATTCAGGATGAAAACCCATAGATTCGCATTGCTGTATGATATGCTTAAGCAGGCTTCTCGGGCATACCTGTAAATGATCACCGTTAGTACTGCTAAAATCAGCAAGAAAGAACGGGATATTATCTTCCCATGGAATTTCACGAAAGGTGTTCAGATCAATGCGGCAGGGCCTGTCCGGAAAACCAGTATGCCAGCCGGTAATCTGGCTGTCACCGTACAGCTTATCGCTGCTGTCCCACCCAAATACGACATCACAAAATCCGTAGCCATCCTGTAATCCATCCTGGAATTTCTGCTGATGGATCACTTTGCCCCTCAGAATACCGTCAACATCAGCAAAAGCGAATTTTATTTTATGTATATCGTTATCCTGTAAGTATTTTATAACCTGAGTGTTATCCATTGTTAAACGTTTTTCATTAAAACTTCCTCAAGTTAAGAAGGATTCGGTGAACTGAGAATACATTTTTTTATTATTGTGAAAAAATAGTGATAACCGGTGATGAGAGATAAAGACGAAGATCTTCTGTTTGTTTATGGCACTCTTTTAGAACTGCTGAATGAACACGGTGATTATTTAAGAAAGAACAGTACATTCGTTGCAAAGGGCCAAATGAAGGGGGCACTATACGATGAAGGGGATTACCCGTGTGCAGTGCACGATCCCGGCTCTTCAGAATGGGTATACGGCAGTATTTACAGGATACACCATCCTGTAAATACATTCAGGGTACTCGATCTCTATGAAGGCCTTGGAACTGAAGATACAGCACAGGAAGAATTCATCCGCTGCATAGCAGATATTTCCACAAGTTTTGCTATACTGAAATGCTGGGTTTATCTTTATAATCTCCCGCTGCTTAATCTGATCAGGATAGAATCAGGAGATTATCTTAAATATAAAAATCCCCTGAATGATCATTCAGGGGATCCAAAACTAACAGACAATTTTTAAAGAATAGCAGATTTTACGGTTTTGACAATCCGTGCTGCAACTTTATAAGGATCAGCAGCAGAATTCGGGCGGCGATCTTCGAGATAACCGTTCCAGCCTCTTTCTACTGTTGCAAGAGGAATACGAATAGAGGCGCCACGGTCGGAAACACCATAGCTGAAATCAAATATAGAAGCAGTTTCATGCTTACCGGTAAGGCGTAAATGATTATCTGCACCGTATACGTCAATATGTTCTTTAACAACAGGGCGGGAAGCTTCACATATTTTATCATATGTTTCTTTATTTCCGGCAGTTCTTAATACCGAGTTGGAGAAATTAGCATGCATACCAGATCCGTTCCAGTCTAATTCACCAAGTGGTTTGCAATGCCAGTTAATTGCCACTCCGTACTGCTCGCCAATTCTTTCAAGGAGATAGCGGCCAATCCAGATCTGATCTCCCGCTTCTTTGGCTCCTTTTGCGAAAATCTGAAATTCCCACTGTCCTGCTGCTACTTCAGCATTGATCCCTTCAACGTTTAATCCTGCTTCAAGGCATGCATCCAGGTGTTCTTCAACTATCTCCCTGCCAAACGCATTATTTGCGCCTACCGAGCAATAGTAAGGCCCCTGCGGACCGGGAAAGCCACCTGCAGGAAAACCTAAAGGCTTATTCGTTTCGGTATCCCATAAAAAATACTCCTGTTCAAAGCCGAACCAGAAATCGTTATCATCATCTTCAATTGTTGCACGGCCATTTGATTCATGCGGAACTCCGGTTGAGGTAAGTACCTCACACATTACAAGATAAGCATCCTTTCTCTGAGGATCTTTACATAGAAAAACCGGTTTCAGAACACAATCAGAAGAACCTCCGGGTGCCTGCTCTGTAGAAGAACCGTCGAAGCTCCAGTTTGGACAATCCTCCAGTTTTCCACCGAAATTCTTTTCAATTTTTGTTTTGCTGCGCAGGCTCTGTGTTGGTTTGTACCCATCAAGCCAAATGTACTCTAACTTTGTTGCCATTTTTTGATGATTTCGAAAATTTTAATTCAAATATGATTACTTTGTTATTAAAAACCTAATATTGGAAACGAATTTACAATAAAAATTCTTTTTTTTACAAATCCTATATAATATTTATGAAAATAAATAAATACTCATAATACGGGATAAATTAAACGAAGAAAAGGCATGGAAATCACAAAATGACTTATGATTAATGCTGTTAAGGACTGAAATCAGCCAATAAGAAGCACTGAAAAGGTTAAAATGAATAAAAAGTGCTAAGGATAAGCACTTTAATCTAAAACCGAGGACAAATTGTTTAAAAGAATCCAAGCTCAAGCTTTGCATCTTCACTCATCATCTCCCTGTTCCAGGGAGGATCAAAGCTGATCTCAACTCTTACTTCCTTAATTCCTTCTACCTGTGAGAGGCTTTGTTCTACATCGCGTAAGATCTGATCAGCAGCCGGGCAGGCCGGAGCCGTGAGCGTCATCACAACTTTAATAATTCCCTCGGGATAGGTATAAAGTTCATACACCAGGCCGAGCTCATAAATATCAACGGGTATTTCAGGATCGAAAACCATTTTGAGCCGTTCAATCACCTGGTCTTTAATCCCTGCTTTATCATCAATAATCATATCAGGCATAGCTTAAAACGTTTATCTGTTCAATAAACTTGAGTCATAGGCAATTGCATACAGCTTTATTTGTTTTACCATAGAAAGCAGCCCGTTAGAGCGGGTAGGCGACAAATGCTCTTTAAGTCCTATACGATCGATAAAATACAGATCGGCATTCCGTATTTCCGTAGGACTGAATCCCGACAGTACTTTTACGATCAGGCTTACCAGCCCTTTGGAAATAATAGCATCGCTATCGGCCGTAAAATAAACCCTGCCGTCTCTAAGCTCGGGGTATAACCATACTTTCGACTGGCATCCCTTTATAAGGTATTTATCCTGTTTGTATTGTTCGTCTATCAGGGGGAGTTCTTTACCAATCTGGATGATATTTTCATACTTATCCACCCAGTCGGTAAGATATTCAAATTCTTCGATTAACTCGTCCTGTTTCTCGTTTATTGTCATTTTAATTTAATACTCTAAACCAGCATATTGATTGCCCTTTGCAGGCTTTCGGTAAACCGGTCAATTTCATCTGTGGTATTATAAACGGCAAAAGATAACCTGACAGTACCCGGAATACAATAAAAATCCATCACGGGTTGTGTACAATGATGACCGGTTCTGACAGCAATCCCCATTTTATCAAGTAAAACACCCACATCATAAGGGTGCACACCTTTTACTGAAAGAGAGAGGGCGCTGGTTTTTGCTATGGCATTTCCAATAATTTCGACCCTGGGGATTTCTCTTACCTGCGTACTGGCGTAGTGCAGTAAACCTGTTTCAAATGCAGAGATTTCGTCCATGCCCAGCTCTGTAATGAAGTCTACCGCCGATTTAAGCGTAATGGCCCCTTCAATATGAGGAGTGCCGGCTTCAAATTTGAAAGGCAGGTCGTTATATTCCGTCCCTTTAAAGGTAACCGTTTTTATCATGTCACCACCACCCTGGTAAGGGGGAAGCTTTTCAAGCCATTCTTCTTTCCCGTATAAAATTCCGATGCCTGTGGGGCCGTACATTTTGTGTCCGGAAAAAGCCAGAAAATCGCAATCCAGATCCTGTACGTCTATACTGATATGCTGAACAGCCTGCGCTGCATCGATCAGAACAGGTGTGCCATTCAGATGAGCCAGCTCAATGATCTTTTTAACAGGATTAACAGTGCCGAGCGTATTTGAAACATACGTTACAGCAACGATTTTTACCGTTTCGTCAAGAAGTTTTTCATATTCATCCATTAAAAGCTCTCCGGCTTCATTCATCGGAATAACCTTTAATGTGGCGCCCCTCTTACCGCACATGATCTGCCAGGGCACAATGTTTGAATGGTGCTCCATGGCGGAAATGATCACGGAATCTCCCTCATTGACAGCATAGCTGCCGAAAGTATCCGCTATCAGGTTAATACCGTCTGTGGTGCCTTTGGTAAAGATCACTTCAGACGAACTGCGGGCATTAATAAAGGAAGCAACCGTATTTCTGGACACTTCATAAGCCTCGGTAGCCTTCTGGCTCAGATAATGCACCCCGCGGTGAATATTGCTGTTTATGGTGCTGTAATAATCGCTTATAGCGTGGATAACCGAATATGGTTTCTGCGTAGTAGCGGCATTATCAAAATAGATCAGAGGTTTTCCGTAAACCGACTGATGCAATGCGGGAAACTGCTGTGCAACAGGTTCACCCTGATATAAAAACTGCTTTACTATATTTTCGGTATTTACTTCCATGTTTTTACCCTCTTTTCATCTGCAATATTATGCAATTACCAGGTTATCTGTATGAAGTTTTCTTTTCAGCAAGCCTGCTGTATACTCTCTCAGTGCCGGTATTTCCAGTCGCGAAATGATGTCGAACACAAAGGCCTCCATAAGCAGCCGCCGTGCGGTCTCCTCTCCTATTCCACGGGCTTTAAGGTAAAACAAAGCATCGTTATTCATCTGCCCTACGGTCGATCCATGCGAGCATTTCACGTCGTCAGCAAATATTTCAAGCTGCGGTTTACTGTTTACCGTGGCCTGGTTGCTGAGCAGCAGGTTATTATTCTTCTGGAAAGCATTCGTCTTCTGTGCATCAGGCCGTACAAATACTTTGCCGTTAAATACAGCATGTGATTTGTCCTGCAATATTCCCTTATACAGTTCATTGCTGTTGCAGTTAGGCATACGGTGATCTACCAGGGTATGATTATCCACATGCTGCCCGCCGCTCAGAAGATATGCACCTAAAAGATTGGTTTCTGTACCGGTTCCCTGCAATCTGAAATTCAGATCGTTTCTGATCAGCGGAGTATCTCCCAGTGTGATATTGGAGTTGTTAAGTACGCTGTTCCTGAACTGCAGTACTTCCCGGTGCTGTACAAAGTAAACGTTCTCTCCCAGGGTATTAATCATATGAGAATGAAAGACAGCCGATTCATCAATTTGCTGCTCACTTACAAAACTCACAAATACAGGCGCTGCAGCATCCGAATGAAATGTTTCAACGAGGGTAGCCTCGCTTAATTTCTCTGCTATAACCAGCGTCCTGTATGGGATAAATGAAGGGCCTGTTTGTTCTGTATAAATATGCGAGATGTGCAGAGGCTTTTTAATAATTGCGTTTGCAGCAATATGTAATATACTGTAGTCGCGTGCGAAAGCTGTATTAAGCGCGAGCATAGAACTTTCCCGGTCATCAGCAATACTTCCAAACTTTCCGGCAAAGCGCGGATCAGAAAGAGCGGCACTGGTGTCCATAAAGGTCATCCCGTCAGGCAGCGGATCAGAGAGGTCTGCAGCAAAGCGGCCGTTAACAATCCTGATACGGCTGGCTTCAAAGTCTTCTATTTCAGCAGATACCTTGTCAGCGCCATTCTGCACCCTGAATTTAAAGTCGTCAGCAAGAAAACGTTCAAGATTAGTAAACCTCCACTCCTCATTCTTCCTGGAAGGGAATCCCTTTTCTTTAAACAGGTTAAAAGCTGCTTCCCTTTTTTCAGATAACCATCCGGGTTCAGTCAGACGCGAAGCAGGAAGTCCGTTCTCAAAATAATTTATAAGATCTTTATAAAAATTATTAAATATTCCTTTTTCCATGTTATGCCTTCTAATCCTTAAAGAGAATGTGAAGCCTGCACACTCAATTCCTCTTTAACCCAATCATATCCTTTTTCTTCGAGCTCTAAAGCAAGCTCTTTAGTGCCCGACTTAATGATTTTTCCGTCATACAGGATATGGACAAAATCAGGTACAATATAATCCAGCAAGCGCTGATAATGCGTAATAAGCATGAAAGCATTGTTTTCTGTGCGGAGTTTATTTACCCCGTTGGCAACAATACGCAAGGCATCAATATCCAAACCAGAATCTGTTTCATCCAGAATAGCAAGCTTCGGGTCGAGCATGGCAAGCTGAAGTATTTCATTTCGTTTTTTCTCGCCACCGGAAAAACCCTCGTTTAGAGAACGGTTTACCAGGGATGTTTTTAACTCCACCAGTTCCTGCTTTTCCTTAAGCAAATTCATAAATTCTCTCGAAGATAAAGGCGGCAGTCCTTTATACGCCCTTATTTCGGTAATAGCAGTCTTTAAAAAATTAATATTAGAAACTCCGGGAATTTCAACCGGGTACTGAAAAGCAAGAAACAAGCCTTCCCTTGCGCGGTCTTCAGGAGCCATTTCAATCAGATCTTTCCCTTCAAATAATACATTTCCACCGGTAACCTCATAGCTTTCTTTTCCTGCCAGAACAGAAGCCAGCGTGCTTTTTCCTGAGCCATTAGGCCCCATGATAGCATGTATTTCTCCTGCATTTACCCGAAGGCTTATTCCCTTTAAAATCTCTTTTCCTTCAACAGAAGCCTGAAGATCATTAATATTGAGCATTTTTCTTTATATCTATTTTATATTTTATTACTTATGTAAAAACACGCTTTTTCTTACGATCCCACGTGCAATTTATTGTCTTTCGCTTTAACCTGCTATAATTTCAACGATCTAACAACTTACAACTCACAACTTACAACCTGCAACTCACAACCCCTTACCCCACGCTTCCGTCCAGCGATATCGCCAGCAGTTTTTGTGCTTCAACAGCAAATTCCATAGGAAGGTTATTCAAAACTTCCCTGGCATAGCCATTCACGATCAATGCAACTGCTTTTTCAGTATCAATCCCGCGCTGGTTCAGGTAAAAGATCTGGTCTTCAGCAATTTTTGAGGTAGTAGCTTCATGTTCTACAATAGAGCTGCTGTTTTTGCTTTCAATGTATGGAAACGTATGTGCTCCGCATTTATCGCCAATCAGCAGGGAGTCGCACTGTGTAAAGTTTCTTGCATTTTCGGCATTGGGGCCAATTGAGACCAGTCCGCGATAGCTATTCTGGCTTTTTCCTGCAGAAATTCCCTTCGAAATAATCCTGCTTTTGGTATTCTTACCTAAATGGATCATTTTTGTTCCGGTATCAGCAGCCTTATGGTGACGGGTCATAGCCACAGAGTAAAATTCTCCGGATGAATTATCGCCTTTAAGAATTACCCCCGGATATTTCCAGGTAATAGCAGAACCCGTTTCCACCTGTGTCCAGGAAATCTTTGAATTATTTCCCTTACAAATGCCGCGTTTCGTTACAAAATTATAAACGCCGCCCTTGCCGTCTTTATCGCCCGGATACCAGTTTTGTACTGTAGAGTATTTTATTTCAGCATCATCCAGCGCTATCAGTTCAACAACCGCCGCGTGAAGCTGGTTCTCGTCGCGCATGGGGGCCGTACAACCTTCGAGGTAACTAACATAACTTCCTTCTTCTGCAACAATGAGCGTACGTTCAAACTGTCCGCTGTTCATTGCATTGATACGGAAATAAGTAGAAAGTTCCATCGGGCACCTCACCCCTTTTGGAATATATGCAAAAGAGCCATCAGAAAATACCGCTGAATTCAACGCAGCAAAAATATTATCTCCGGCGGGCACTACTGTACCCAGATATTTCTTTATCAGTTCCGGATGATTTTGTACCGCTTCACCGAAAGAACAAAAGATGACTCCTTTTTCGGCGAGCTTCGCCTTAAACGTAGTGGCAACGGATACACTGTCGAAAACAACGTCGACAGCAACTCCTGACAGTATTTTCTGCTCATTTAAAGGAATACCAAGTTTTGCAAAAGTGTCGAGCAATTCGGGATCTACCTCATCAAGACTGTTTAGCTGCTTTTTCTTGGGTGCAGCAAAATAAGAGATCGCCTGAAAATCAATTTCCGGAAGATCAAAGCTCTGCCAGTGCGGCATTTCCATCTGCAGGAAGCGGGTTAATGCCTTTAACCGCCATTCAAGAAGCCATTCAGGTTCATTCTTTTTCGCAGAAATATAACGAATGGTATCCTCATTCAAGCCCCTGGGGGCCATTTCCATTTCTATATCAGTGCTGAACCCGTATTCATATTCGCCTGATGCAAGCGATTCTAATAACTCCTGGTCTTTACTCATAATTTATTCATTAATCCCTCTTTATGTTAAGAATCAGAAGGATAGCCTATATTTTAATAAGTTTTTTAAAAAATAGTTTAGCATTATTTGTTACAAAGTTACTACTTTTGCAATTAAACAAGTAAAAACTTGGAAAAATATTTATGCGTCCTAACAAATTCTTACAGCTTTTAAAGACACGGGGGCCACTATCCGCGAAAGCTATTGCTGAAGAGTTAGGCATCACCAGCGAAGGTGCCCGTCAGCAATTGGTGCGGCTTTTAGAAGAAGGCTTTGTTAAATTCATGCCTTCTTCCAAAGGCGTTGGGCGTCCGGTACAAGTATACGAATTAACTGAACAAGGAAATGCATCTTTTCCGAATTCGCATGCGGCGCTTACCGTGCAGATTCTTGATACGATTAAAGAACAGCTTGGTGAGCAGGCTTTGGATACGGTAATTGCTTCACGCGAAGCTGACACTGTAAAAAGATACAAAGCTATTTTAAAAGATTGTCATGACCTCGAAAGCCTCATCAATGGGTATGCCTCTATCAGAACCAGTGAAGGATATATGGCAGAATTCAGGAAAGAAAAAGAGGGTGAATTTCTTCTCTTTGAACACAACTGCCCGATAGGTGCTGCCGCCAGTTCATGTAAGCATTTCTGCCAGTCGGATATGAGAATATTACAGCAAATCCTTGGTCCTAATATGATCGTTGAACGAATGGATCATATAGCATCCGGCAAGAACCAGTGTACGTACCGCATTACAAGCCTGGTTTGCCAGGATTAACCGCACTGATAATCATTTCCAAATCAGGATGCTGATATATTACTATGCCTGCATCAGACCCGGAATAAGGTTCTTCATTTCTGAAATAGTATTTACAGGATCTTTCGCAGTAAACACAAAATTACCTGCCACCAGAACATTGGCACCTGCACATAACAGCGCTGCCGCATTTGAAAGATTTACCCCTCCGTCTACCTCTATAAGCAAATTTTCATTCCTGCCGGCAGCAATTGATTTCAGCGCACGGATCTTATCGTAGGTACGGTTAATAAACTTTTGTCCCCCAAAGCCGGGATTCACCGACATGATCAGTACAAGATCTGCATCTTCTATAAGATCTTCAAGTAAATGAACAGGAGTATGCGGGTTTAAAGCAACGCCTGCCCTGCATCCTAAATCCTTTATTGCTGCTATAGTACGATGTAAATGAGTACAGGCTTCATAATGTACCGTAATCACCGATGCACCTGCATTCTTAAATCTTTCAAGGTACCTGTCGGGATCTGTGATCATCAGATGCACATCCAACGGTTTCCCGGCATATTTCCTTATCGTCTCCAGCACTGGAAATCCGAATGAAATGTTCGGTACAAACACACCGTCCATTATATCTACATGGAACCAGTCGGCTTCACTGCTGTTAATCATTTCAATATCTCTGCCCAGGTTTGCAAAATCGGCCGCCAAAACAGAAGGGGCTATAAGATGGCTCATAAGGCAAAGGTAGTTTTTTTAGAGAAAAAGCGGAAAGGGAAAAGTCAGGGCGAGGATAAAAATGGCATATAACAAAAGAAGCCGCTTAAAAAAGCGGCTTCTTTTGTTTATTACTCTGCTGTGGTAGCAGGTCGTGTTTCCGTATTTTCCGGCTTCGGAGGACGTGGCAATAAAGCTTTTCTTGATAATTTCAGTTTACCCTGTTTATCAACATCAAGCAATTTAACCCTTACTTCATCTCCTACCTTAAATATTCCGTCCATCGTTTCGTAACGTTTCCAGTCTATTTCAGAAATATGAAGCAATCCGTCTTTACCAGGAAGGATTTCAACAAATGCGCCGAAAGGCATAATTGATTTTACCCTTCCTTCGTAGATCTCTCCTACTTCAGGCTTGGCAACGATCCCTTTAATACGCCTTACAGCGCTATCAATCGCGTCTTTATCAGGAGCAAAAATACTTACAATACCCTGATTGTCTTTTTCCTCGATTGTGATCGTGGTATTGGTTTCACGCTGCATTTCCTGGATGATCTTGCCACCTGGCCCTATTACAGCACCAATAAACTCTTTATCGATCTTAAGGATCACGATCCGTGGAGCATGAGGTTTCAGTTCGGTACGTGGTTCTGCAAGAGTCTTCTTTATTTCATTCAGAATATGAAGACGTCCTTCTTTCGCCTGACCTAAAGCATCCCTTAACACTTCCCATCTCAAACCATTGATCTTTAAGTCCATCTGACAGGCAACGATACCTTTTTCAGTACCGGTAACCTTAAAGTCCATATCGCCCAGATGATCTTCATCACCAAGAATATCTGATAATACGGCATACTTTCCGGTCTTTTCATCGGTGATCAGCCCCATAGCGATACCAGAAACCGGAGCTTTTAGTTTAACGCCAGCGTCCATCAATGCCAGTGTAGCGGCACAAACAGTAGCCATTGAAGATGAACCGTTCGATTCCAGAATATCAGATACTACCCTGATGGTATATGGATTTTCTTCGTCAGAAGGTAATACTTTCTTTAATGAACGCATGGCAAGGTTACCATGACCGATTTCCCGGCGTCCGGCGCCACGGTTAGGGCGAACCTCTCCTGTTGAAAAACCTGGGAAGTTATAATGAAGAATGAATTTCTGGTAGCCATTGATAAAAGCCCCGTCGATCATCTGTTCGTCTAGTTTAGTTCCAAGCGTTACAGTAGTAAGCGATTGTGTTTCACCACGGGTAAATACCGCAGAACCATGAGCAGCAGGTAAATATCCCACTTCGCTCCAGATAGGGCGAACGGTACGTACATCACGACCATCTAAACGAATTCCTTCATCAAGAACCAGGTTCCGCACAGCATCATACTGTACATCATGGAAATATTTTTTTGCAAGAAACTTCGTCACCTCATCGATGTCTTCGCCTAAAGAAAGGATGAACTCTTTCTGAATCAGTTCAAACTTTTCAGAACGTTCGTGTTTTGCCGATCCTGATTTAGCAATTTCGTAAACTTTCTGATAAGTTTCTGCGAATACGCGTTCTCTTAATTCTGGATTACTATTTTCGTGGTTATAAACACGTTTTTCAGTTTTTCCAGCTTCTGCAGCAAGTTCTTTTTGAATCTGAACCTGCACCTTAATAGCTTTATGGGCAAATTCAATCGCTTCAACCATCTCTTCTTCAGCGATCTCACTGGCTTCGCCTTCCACCATTACAATATCGTTTTCAGAACCGGCAACAATGAATTCGAGTGTAGCACGTTCCAAATCGCTCATGTAAGGGTTGATCACCAGCTTACCATCGATTTTTGCAACCCTTACTTCAGAGATAGGTCCGTTAAACGGAATATCGGAAACAGAAAGTGCAGCAGAAGCAGCAAGTCCGGCCAAAGCATCCGGCATAATATTTTTGTCTGCCGAGATCAATGAGATCATCACCTGTGTGTCGGCATGATAATCATCCGGAAACATCGGACGCAAAGCCCGGTCAACTAAACGTGAGATCAGGATCTCATAATCCGACAAACGCGCTTCACGGCGAAGAAAACCTCCGGGGATGCGCCCTGCGGCAGCATATTTTTCCTGATAATCAACTGAAAGGGGTAAAAAATCCACTCCCTCTTTTGCCTCCTTTGAAGACACTACCGTTGCCAGGAGCATCGTATCTCCCATTTTTACTACAACAGAACCATCCGCCTGTTTAGCAAGTTTGCCGGTTTCAATTTCGATTGTCCGGCCATCGCCCAAATCGAACGACTTTTTGATTAAATTATAACTCATTTTGTGATCATTGCAATGTACCTTTCGTCTTTAGAAGTACATCTGTTATTTATATTGACTTTTGTGTTGGCTAAATTAAAATAAAAAAGCCATCCCCGGATGAGATGGCTTCTGATTTTTAAAAGAATTATTTAATAATGTCTCTTAATTCCAAAGCCTTGATAATAGCACGGTATCTGGCAATGTCTTTCTTGTATAAATAAGCCAGCAATGCGCGACGTTTACCTACCAGTTTCTGAAGAGCTAACTGAGTGGAAAAATCCTTCTTGTTCTTCTTCAAATGCCCTGTTAAATGAGCAATACGTGTAGTAAACAATGCTACCTGACCTTCGGCCGAACCTGTATCTGTCGTGCCCTTACCGTGTTTGGCAAAAATCTCTGCCTTTTTCTCTTTACTTAAATACATTACCTGAATAGTACTAAAGCGTTAAACATTCTGTTAATTAGCGGGCAAAGGTAAGGTTAAAAAGCTTATAATCAAACTAAAGATACAAAAATGTTTTGTATGAAATTCTGAAAAAAAGGCATATCAGAGATTGTTTGCGATCACGAAACCCGAAGCCCAGGCCCACTGAAAGTTATATCCTCCCAGCCAGCCGGTAACGTCTACGCATTCACCGCCAAAAAACAGTCCCCGAACCTTTTTCGATTCCAGGGTCCGGGATGAAAGTTCCTCTGTGGCAACCCCTCCCCTCATTACTTCAGCCCGGTCATACCCTTTATCTCCGGCAGGTTTGACCTTGAAATGGTGTATCACCTGTTCAGCCTGCTGAATGTCGGTTTTACTTAAGGAGGCGAGATTTTTATCTGCCGGCAAATATCTGCGTAAGGCCTCTGCAAACTTCTTAGAATACAACTCAGCCAAAAAGGACGAAAATTGTTTCTTTCCATGCAGTCTGCGCTCTTTTTCAATAAGATCCGGCAGATGCTGATGCGGCAGCAGATCAATATCAATTGATTCGCCGGGCTGCCAATAGGAAGAGATCTGCAGAATAGCCGGACCGCTTAACCCCCAGTGAGTGAACAGTATATTTTCCTCAAAGCTGGCCCTTTCATTGCTTACCCGGCAGAAAACACTGTTTCCCGAAAGATCGGCAAACCAGTCTGCATCTTTCCCGGTAACCGTTAAAGGCACCAGGGCCGGGGCTGTTTTTGTTACCCTGAGGCCGAACTGCCGGGCAATCCTCAGGCCAAAATCCGACGCACCAAGCTTTTGAACCGGCAGCCCCCCGCTGGCAATAACCAGCCTTTTTGCTTTGATACTTTCCTGCTGTCCCTGATATTGATAACTTATTATAAATTCCCCTTCCGGATCTTTAATAACCGATTTCACTTCTGCCCCGCAGCGGATTTCCTGCCCCAGGTCACTGCAGAGCTGCGTAAAAACAGTTACAATATCTTTCGCCTTATTGCTTTCCGGGAACAACTGTCCCAGCGTCTTCTCCTGTCCGTAAATATTATACGTTTCAAAGAAACTGATCGTATCCTCTACCGTCCATTGCGAAAATGCCGATTTACAGAAGTGCTCATTCTCTGAGAGGAAATTTGCAGCCGAGGTATACAAGTTGGTATAGTTACACCGGCCTCCTCCCGAAATCAGGATCTTAGCCCCGGGCTTATCTCCCTTTTCTAAAACAAGTACCTTTTTCCCTGAAAAGCCGGCCTGAACCGCACACATTAACCCGCAGGCACCGGCACCAATAATTACTGCATCAAACATTGAATTTTTAATTACAGATTCAGGATTAAGCCGAACTATTTCAGGGATCATCATCTGCCTAAAATATCCCGATGACTGGTATAAATATGCACTCTGTCATCTTCTATATTTTGTTCGGCCCGCATTAATATTTCAATCTCCTTGTCTCTAAACTTTTCTGCAGGAACATGGGCTGTATAGTCTATATTCATTGCCTCTAAAATAGTTTTCAGGACGTTCCATTTTTTCTTGCTGTCTATATTCAATACTATTCGCATAGCCATAATATATAATTAAGATTATTTCTGTTAAGAGCAAACTAAGATGAAATTGTTTATAAATGCAAGTTAGGTTCGCTCGCTACCTTCTTAGCCAATCAATTTCAATGCCTCCCTGATGTATGCCAATCCCGCTTCACTATAGTCAAGCGACAAAGCAAAACCATGCCCTGCCTGATCCATTTTCAATAACGACTTTCTCAGAATGTTAATCACCTTGTCTGCAGGATGCTTATGAAGAAAATCCTCATACTGAAATTGCAGAAAAACAAGGCATAAAGCATTTTCAATGGTCTGTACCTCTTTGTCAACTTTAATTCCCTTTTTCAGGATGATCTTTTTTACCCTAAAAATCAGTTCTTCCTCATACCCAGCTTCCTTCATCAGTTCTGCCGATTTCTGAGAATGGAAAACTGCCAGATCGCGCCGCCATTTCAAATAAGCTTCTCTGCCCGGAGGATAACTTTCCCGGGGCACTTCCCATCGCCCGATATGCTGACTTCTGGAAGCAAGAAGAAGCTCTTCACTGGCCGCCGGCTCAAGCTTCAAAACCCACTCATATAACTTAACTGCCAGGAAATACTCCTGCGGGAAAGATTCACCCTCCCAAATAAAAGTTGTAGGATCCCTTTTATTATAGGCATCAAACAACTGAAAAGCTAAGTCTAGTTTATTCATATAAAGGTGTGGTGCCAGTGTTATGCTAAAGATAAAACGGCTATTGTGTTTAAAAATACATAAATTTCAGGCGATTACACTTATAACTTACGACGTATTAGGTATAACTTAACTCAGGCTTCCCCTATTTTCTCTTCTTCTCCAAATACTCTTTTGAAAGCGCCTCAATGTCGTCATAGTCCGTTTGACTGCTGTTCACTTTATCCACCAGGTCTGGATATGCCGCCAGTACAGAGGTCAAAACGTCTTTGTAATTTTTCTTATCCATCACTTCAACAGAATTACCGGAACTTCCGAAAAGATAGATCTTTCTGGCAAAGTTTGAAATATTAATAGAAGGCATAGCTCCCCTGTTGCCAGCGCTAAGGCCAAAAGAAGGAGATGTTTTTTCGTCGATTAAGAACACCTTCACTTTTTAATCAAAAAGAACTTTCGCAAAATCAATCCGGTAACGGGTTCCGTTCACAGATGAAGGGAGGGTAACCACCGCAAAACTGTCTGCATCTACCACGTACGATTGTATGTTGCCCGCA
>JAATFW010000037.1 GCA_015654985.1 Sphingobacteriales bacterium
AACATAATGCCTTTCACCTTTCACCTTTCACCTTTCACCTTTCACCTTTCACCTTTCACCTTTCAACTTTCAACTTTCACCTTTCACCTTTCAACTTTCAACTTTCAACTCGCGCCCTTCCAACTAAATCCTTAATTTTGCCGGTATGAAAAAGATTCCGGCGGATTTAAAACAGATCAGCAATGTTTTGGTAACAGATATAGCAGAGGAAGGCAGGGGCGTAGGCAAAGCAGATGATCTGGTTATTTTTATTGAGAAGGCAATTCCCGGAGATGTGGCAGATATAGAATTGCTCAAAAAGAAGAAAAACTTTGCAGAGGCCAGAATAAACCGCCTGATCAAACCATCAGAATATCGTACGGAGCCCTTCTGTCAGCATTTCGGCGTTTGCGGGGGCTGCAAATGGCAGCATATGACCTATGAGGCCCAGCTTCAGTTCAAGCAAAAAAGCGTGACCGACGCTTTGCAGCGCCTGGCAAAAATAGACACATCGGAGACTGAGCCGATTCTGCCGTCATTCGAAACAAGATACTACCGCAACAAGCTTGAGTATACTTTTTCCAACAAGCGCTGGCTAACAAATGAAGACATCAGTACCGGCGGTGATGCCGAAATGAATGCTCTTGGCTTTCATGTTCCTCTCCGCTTTGATAAGATCCTGAATATTGAAACATGCTACCTTCAAGGCGATCCATCCAACGAGATAAGGAACAGTATACGGAGCTTTGCCCTGGAAAACAACATTTCGTTCTACGATCTCCGCAATCACGAAGGGGCGCTGCGTAATCTCATTGTCCGCACCGCTACAACAGGTGAGTTAATGATCGTTGTGATTTTTGCATATCCCGGGGAAGAAGAAGTTAGCCTGCTGATGCAATTTGTTCAGCAAAGGTTTCCGCAAACAACCTCCCTGCTATACATCCTCAATCAAAAGAAAAACGACACGATATTCGACCAGGAAATAAATGTATTTGCGGGCAGGGATTATATCTTTGAAGAAATGGAAGGGCTTACCTTTAAGATCGGGGCCAAGTCTTTTTACCAGACGAATTCGCTCCAGGCGCACGAGTTATACAGTATTGCCCGCCAGTTTGCAGGCTTTAAAGGCGACGAACTGGTCTACGACCTTTACACCGGGGCAGGTACCATTGCAAACTTCGTAGCACGCCATGTAAAAGAAGTAATAGGTATTGAATATGTGCCTTCGGCTATTGAAGATGCAAAGCTCAATTCTTCAATCAACGGTATTACCAATACCACCTTCTATGCGGGTGATATGAAAGACGTTCTTACGCCGGATTTTGTTGCTGCACATGGAAAACCTGATGTCATTATTACCGATCCTCCCCGTGCCGGTATGCATGGCGACGTTGTTCAGCGTCTTCTAGAAATAGAAGCGCCCAAAATTGTCTACGTAAGCTGCAATGCAGCCACGCAGGCACGGGACCTGGCCATACTCGGGGAAAAGTACAGCGTTTCAAGAATACGCCCTGTTGACATGTTTCCTCACACCCAGCATGTCGAGAATGTGGTACTTCTTGAGAAAGTTGTAAGAAGGTTGTGAGTTGCGGGTTCCGGGTTGAAGGGTATGGGTTGAAAGTATTGTAGCAAAAGTTGAAGGTTTAAAACTTAATCGCCGGACGCTAATTGCAAAAAAGAAAACTAATATGGATTTACAGGATTTGATGAACCGGGAAGATGGCGGGCAGCCAGGGAAAAAAGAGAGCCCGCTTAAAAGCCTTGAAAAAGACCTCGCACTTTACAGCGATTCTATAAAGGAGATATCAACAGAAATTATGGTTGAAGGCCTTTCGGCCTACCCTATTTTTATAGCGCATCAGCATATAGTAAACATCGGAGAACTGATCCTTGATAAAGATGAACTGAACACAGAATGGAGTATTCAGGCTTCCACTCTTGAAGAATTTGTAGAAAAAGGGGTGATACAAAAAGAAAGAAAGGAGCGTTTCATTAAACATTATAAAAGGCCGGAGAATTTTATGTGTCTTTTTGTGGTAGTTCCCGAAGGCGCTAACTTTGTCTTTTATCCATATAAAGCATAAGATCTTAATTGGTATATTAGCCATTGTTCATCAGCAGAACTCTTTTTACAGATTTCGCTGTTGCAGCACTGAAATTGAATTGAAATTAAACAGATGAACCAGTCGTTACTTATATTAAACCCGCAGCAGATCCAGCAGAAAATTACACGCATAGCTTACCAGGTACTGGAAGATAATATAGACGAATCAGAGATTGTTATTGCCGGCATTATCGATTATGGCTATGTCATTGCAGGAAGACTGAAAGCAGAACTTGAGAAAATCTCAGGGATCCGGATAACCCTTATGAAGATACTGCTCGACAAAAACAGTACCTACCAGGAAGCCACTACCGATTCGCCTGTTGAACTTTGCAGTAATAAAGTAGTTATTGTGGTGGATGATGTGATCAACACAGGAAGGACACTTGCCTACGGAACAGGCCTTTTTCTTGGTACCCCGATCAAAAAGCTGCGTACGGTTGCTTTAATGGAAAGAAGTCACAGAATTTTCCCCGTATCACCTGATTATATCGGAACAGAACTGGCTACCGTTACGAAAGAACATGTGGATGTTCTTCTTGACGATGAGCACCGCGAAAAAGATGCGGTCTATCTCCGCTGATAAAGGGAAATCTTCAAAGCCAGTTTTTCAGTATTCAGGCTTATTCCCTTCACTACAAGCTGCGCTTTTTTATAAAAAGGCTCCCGTTCGGCCAGTTTTCCGGTGATAAATTCAACAAGTTCTTCGCCTTTATGGTTCTGCAATACAGGCCGCACCTCAGCAGCGGTCTCCAGGCGCGAAGCCAATGCAGCAGGGGGTAAAGACAAATACACGGTAACTCCGTTAGCATTCATCCAGTCCATATTATCAAAAAAACAGGGAGCACCGCCGCCGGTAGCGATCACTGCATTTTCAGGAAAATCTGTTGTCTGGAGTACCTGCTTTTCCATCTCGCGAAAGGTATCTTCGCCAAATTCTTCAAAATACTGAGGAACGTTTTTACCGGTCTGTTCTTCAAAAACATGATCGAGGTCAATAAATGGGCAGGAAAGCTTGAAAGCAAGTTTCCTGCCGAGGGTAGTTTTTCCACTGCCCATAAAACCAACCAGAAAGATCCTCATAGTCCGCCCTGCCTCTTTAAAAAAATATAATCAGTAGCAGGAGGATTAATGCCATTTATTCTAAACTGCGTAGCAACCTGCGCCCGGTGATACGTAGAATGGTTTACAACATGAAAAAGAATATCAGAAACGATATCTGTAAACACATCTCCGGTCGAAGTCGAATAGGTCACTTTCGCAGAGAGATTCCCTTCCGCTAATACTGTATACAGGTCTTCGATATTCCGCTGATGTATGATATTAAAATCCTTCACCTGATGACGGTCAAACCTGCCAATATCACACTTCGTTCCCCTGATCCTGTTCACCCAGATATGCTGCGCGTTTAAAACATGGCAGAACAATCTCTCTGCCTCTTCCAAAGGCTTTCCGGCCTGTAAAAAAGCATCAATTACCTTTCCGTCGGCAACTTCCGTATATCTGATCAGTTCTTTAAGCATAAAGATCCGGCATTAAAATCTACCTGTTATTTCTGAAATATTTATCCTCAAGTTCCTGATAAGAAGGCAGGGAATGAAAATGCCATTTATCAATCACCACCCCGTTCTTAAGCAGCAGCAAACCCGGATTTGCACGGACCATGCTTTTTAACGGAACAGCATCTGCATAGAATGTCTCCATTACAAGGTTATGTTTTTTACTGTATGCTGCAGCAGACCGGGCAGAATTAGCTGTAAGCAATACAGTACGGGTATTATAATTTTCGGCCGCATTGATAGCCATCGCATTCAGATCGCCAATAGCCTTTTCATTAGTGCGATCAAGATCATATGCTACTATAATGAGATTGTAATAAGGGTTTTCAATCAGCTCGCCGGTATAATCGGTACCCTGGCTATCCATTATCCGCAAATCTTTGATCTTAGGCTGATAACCCTGCTTCACCAGTTTGCTTTCCGGATTTCCGGTTATTTCCCAGTTTGTATCCTTCCATATCTCAGTTTTAAGATACTCCTTATCCGTCATTTTTTTCGTTTCACCCGTTTTCTTATTCTTCAGGGTATAAGTAATCTCAAATACATCCAATGGCGCCCCCTGGGGAATTCTCATGTAAGCCGGAAGGTTTGCCCCTTTATGATAAGGGAGGAAATCGATTACCGGCAGAAAGTTGTAAGTATAGATCCCAAATCCGAAGGAAAGCAGCACAACGATCAAAATTACTGAATCCATTGCACCCATCTTTTTAATGAGGGGATGAATACTCTTCCTGTTTAAAAATATCACCAGAACCAGAACCAGCAGTACCAGATCTTTGCTGAATGACTGCCATGGAGTAAGAGGGATTGCATCGCCGAAGCAACCACAGCTTCTCACCACATCAAATGCAGCCGACCAGAATGTGAGGAATGTAAAAAAGATAATCAGCAGAAGCATTCCCCAACTCACCTTTACCGCCTTGTATCCCAACAACAGGGCCGCCCCGAAGATAACCTCCAGCGCACAAATACTAATAGAAAGCGGCACCGCATAATTATTCAGGAAAGTAGTATGAAACACTTCAAAATACTCTTCCAGCTTATAACTGAAACCCAGCGGATCATTCGCCTTTATTAAACCAGAAAATATAAACAGTATCCCTACAAATACCCTCGAAAATGCCAGGAAATAATTAGGCTTTACCTTTAATTGCTGTTCCATTATATATATATTATTTAAAGGATGCTGAAATCACTTTATTTGTCTTAATTTATTCAATTCAATCTATTAATCCGTAACTTCAGTCCCCAATATTTTTCACCTTTCACCTTTCACCTTTCACCTTTCACCTTTCACCTTTCACCTTTCACCTTTCACCTTTCACCTTTCACCTTTCACCTTTCAACTTTCAACTTTCAACTTTCAACTTTCAACTTTCAACTTTCAACTTTCAACTTTCAACCCATATCCCCCAGTTTCACCAGCGCAAATACCGAATAATTCAGCATGTCCTGGTAATTCGCCTTCACACCTTCAGATGCAAGCGTCTGCCCCTGGTTATCTTCAATCTATTTCACCCGGAGTAACTTCATCAGAATAAGATCGGTCAGCGAGCTGATCCGCATATCACGCCATGCCTCACCATAATCATGGTTTTTGGCAAACATCAGCTCTTTGGTTTCTCTAACTGTTGCATCATATAATACTTCAACCTCCTCAACAGGAAGGTCAACCGAAACGCTCTCATCCATGTCCATCTGTATCATGGCAATAATACAGTAATTAATAATACCAATGTATTCAGAAGCAATATCTTCCCCCACCTTCGACACCTTTTTTTCCTCCAGGGTACGCACCCGCTGAGCCTTAATAAAAATCTGATCTGTGATAGAACTTAAGCGCAGAATACGCCAGGCAGTGCCGTAATCCTTTGTCTTCCTGATAAAAAGATCTTTACAGATCTTTATGACCACATCGAACTCTTCTGAAGTATTATTTGCCAAAATGCTTTGATTATTTGATTAAAAGTTGAATAAACCTGTATTTTGTGTTATGCGGGATAAAAGTACAGTTTTTCAACAAAAGACAACGATTAATGCAGGCGGACAACTGATTGATTTTTCAACGCCGAAGGTAATGGGCATCCTCAATGTCACTCCCGATTCATTTTATCAGCAGAGCCGCGTGCCCTCCGCAGACGCAGCTTTAGCACGGGCAGAAAAAATGCTTGCCGATGGCGCAGATATGCTCGATATAGGCGCTTATTCATCCCGCCCTGGAGCTGCTGATATTTCTCCAATAGAAGAAGAAAGCCGCCTTCTCCCTGTAATCAGGGCTATCAGGAAAGAATTCCCTCTCGCTATCCTTTCTATTGATACCTTCCGTGCTTCGGTAGCAGAGGCCGCAGTAACAGAAGGAGCTCATATTATCAACGACATATCCGGCGGGGAACTTGATCCCGGAATGTTCAGTACCATCGCCAGGCTTAACGTTCCATATATCCTGATGCACATGAAAGGAACGCCTCAGACTATGAATACGATGGCTCATTATGATGATATTTTCATGGAGATTATGCAGTATTTCTCCCGAAAACTTTCTCTGCTCAGAGAGTTTCATGTACATGATGTTATTCTCGACCCCGGTTTTGGCTTTGCCAAAACCACAGAACAGAACTTTGAATTACTTAATCACTTTGAACTTTTCAAAACAACGGGACTTCCGGTACTTGCCGGGCTCTCCCGCAAGCGCACAATATGGAAGACCCTCAACATCAGCAGCAACGAAGCCCTCAACGGAACCACCGTATTAAATACCATCGCTCTGTTGAAAGGAGCGGATATCCTGCGGGTACACGATGTGAAAGAAGCAGCAGAGGCAGTCAAACTGGTATCATATACTAAACAGTGAAGAGAACTTCTTTGCTACATGCACTGAATTTCCTATCTTGTCAACGATCATAACACAACTCAAGAAATTTAATCCGATTTCACAATAACATGGACAGATTCGATCTGAGCTTTCTGCATATTCGTTTCCTGGATATCGTTGATATTATCCTGGTTGCCTTCATTATATACTATATTTATAACCTCATCAGGGGGACCATAGCTGTAAATATCGTTTTGGGACTTATTATCATTTACCTGGTATACCTGATCACAGAGCAGCTCCACATGCGCCTGCTCAGTAACATCCTCGGAGGTTTTGTAAGCGTAGGGTTTCTGGCACTTATTATCGTGTTTCAGCAGGAAATCCGGCGCTTCCTCTTACTCATAGGAAAAAATGCTGCCCTGCACAGGAATAAAATATGGAAAACCATCCTGTCGGGAAAAAAAGAGCTTGAAAATGAAGCTATCGTAACCTCCGTAAAACCCATCATTGACGCCTGTAAAACCATGCAGAGCAGCCGTACGGGAGCTCTCATTGTCTTTGCGAAATTTTTTGATGATCAATACTATCAAAATTCGGGGGAACCTATTGATGCCGTAGTTTCCAAGCGGCTCATAGAAACGATATTCAAAAAAAACAGCCCTTTACATGACGGCGCCGTTGTTATTTCCGAAGGGAAAATAAAATGTGCCAGTTGTATTCTGCCGGTGAGCGACAACATTAAGCTCCCGCCCCAGTTTGGCTTGCGGCACCGTGCAGGAATCGGGATTACTGAAATGAGTGATGCAGTAGCCGTCATTGTTTCCGAAGAAACAGGCCAGATTGCCTATGCCAAACAGGGAAGGGTACGCATGGATGTAAGTTACCGCGACCTCGAAAAACTGCTTACCAGAGATATTTAGGCGATTGAATTAAAACGCCAACTGTAAAACTCCCAACTTAAGCCCGGCGGGCGGCCTGTATAGCTTTTCCGGGACGGGACATAGCCTGCCTTCTGTTCGTATAAGGACAGTAGTATTGCCCGGAACCGGACACCCGGCAAATCCAAAAACAGATAATATCTTAAATATCAAAATATTAACCCTGTGGCATACATTCTGCAATTGTAGTATTGCTTTAGTTAATGGCATACTCATGATTAAAAACTACTTTATAGCAGCCTGGCGCAACCTCTTAAAAAATAAGGGTTTTTCTTTTATAAATATTGCCGGGTTAACGATAGGCATGGCCAGCGCGATGCTTATTTTCCTCTGGATCCAGAACCAGTTGAGCCATGACCGCTTTCACGAAAAGATCGACCGCATTTATATAGCTAATAACCGCGATAAGTTTAATGGCGAAATATGGGCGTGGTCAACTACACCCAAGATCCTTGGCCCTACTTTAAAGCACGACTATCCCGAAGTGGAAGACATTGCCAGGGCAAACGAGTGTACATTCTTTCTTACGCTTGGCGACAAACAGCTTCAGCCGGACGGCCTTTTTACCGATCCGGGTTTCTTAAACATCTTCAGCTTCCCCTTAAAGGAAGGAAATATCCGCGAGGCTCTCAGCAGCAATAACAGGATTGTACTGACGGAAAAGCTCGCAAAAAAACTCTTCGGAGATGACGATCCTATGGGGAAAGTGGTGCGGATAGACAGTACAGATAATATGATTGTCAGCGGAGTGCTCAAAGACCTGCCCAACAATACCCGCTTTAACTTTGAGTACTTACTCCCCTGGTCGTATATGAAGAAAATTGGCTGGGACGATGAATACTGGGGGAATAACTCCATCAAGACTTATCTCCTGCTTAAACCCGGCACAAACCACGAAGCTTTCGACAACAAGATCCAAAACATTACCATCAACCATCATTCAAACACAGGCGACAAGTCGACAACGAAGGTATTTACCCAACCGCTTGGCGACTCATGGTTATACTCCACGCCGGTAAACGGCTATTATACAGGCGGAAGAATAGAACGGGTAAGATTATTTATGGTAATTTCGGTGTTCATCCTGATTATTGCATGTATCAATTTCATGAATCTCAGTACCGCCCGCAGCGAAAAAAGGGCCAGGGAAGTCGGCATTCGTAAAGTAGTGGGAGCACCACGTATCCTGCTCATCATTCAGTTCATCAGCGAAAGTATTTTACTTTCGCTGATAGCAGGCGTCTTTGCCATCCTCCTGGTACAGCTCAGTCTTCACTGGTATAACCAGTTAGTTGGAATAGATCTTTACCTCAACTATTTCAACCTCTGGTTCTGGATGGCAATCATCTTTTTCATCCTCTTTACCGGCATCCTGGCAGGCAGTTATCCTGCCTTTTTCCTCTCTTCATTTAAGCCTGTAAAAGTATTAAAAGGAACTTTCCGTTCGGCGCAGGCAGTAGTTAACCCGCGTAAGGTCCTGGTCGTTTTGCAATTTACCTTTGCCATTACCCTCATCATCTGCACCATTATTGTAAAGCATCAGATAAACTATGCCCTCCTGCGCGATGCCGGATATTCAAAAGATCAGCTTGTTTTTAGTATGCTTCAGGGAGAAACAACCAAAAACTATCTTCTCATCAGGAATGAACTCATAAGCAGCGGTGCAGCAGTTTCAGTAACCAAGACCATG
>JAATFW010000145.1 GCA_015654985.1 Sphingobacteriales bacterium
ATATGATACCAATAAACTAATAAAGGCCAAACAGGTAAACCTCAAATGGCTGATTGAACTTTATAAGGCTTATCCGAATAAAGAGAAGTTCTTCGATTATAAACAAAGTAAAGAGATGGGGGATTTTGATAAACTCGCCGGGGACAAAAGCCTAAGGACGCAGATTGTTGCAGGATTAAACGAAGCTGAAATAAGGAAAAGCTGGCGCTCTGAATTGAAAAAATTCAAGTTAATTCGGACTGGATATCTGATCTATAGGTAAAAGATGCGGTATTTGTCGTTAATTTTCAATGATTAAGTCCTTTTTTTAATTAAAACATGCGTTTTTTTGATTTTTTTATGAAAAACACATAAAAACATGCAAGATTTCATAAAATAGTTTTATATATTCGCTTTTGTAAAAAATAAAGGACTTTTTTTGAGCATGAATGCGTGTTTATGCTGATAAATTAACAATAAAGTAATAAAACGCACATAGGTAATTAATATTTATCATTAATTAGATCTCAAACAATTAAATAAAATCAAGTATGAAAAGAAGGCTACTTACACTCATTTTGAGTATGGTCTTTATTGTGGTGCACGTGATGGCGCAGCAAAAGACTGTAACGGGCAGGGTTACTTCTGCAGAGGATGGTACTCCGCTTCCGGGAGTTTCTGTTTTGATCAAAGGTTCTAAAACCGGTACAAGTACTGATTTAGATGGGAAGTATTCGCTTAAGGCACAGAATGGACAGGTTCTGGTGTTTTCTTTTGTAGGTGCTGTTACTCAAGAGGTAACGGTTACAAACAACAGTGTTTTTAATGTTAAGCTGGCATCTGATTCCAGATCCTTAACAGAAGTGGTTGTAGTGGGATACGGAACGCAAAAGAAAGCTAATGTAACAGGGGCTGTTTCGAGTATTGATGTGAAGAAAACACTGGAAGGGCGGCCAATTGCTGATGTTGGAAGGGCTGTTCAGGGTACCACACCGGGTTTGAGCGTGGTAATCCCCAGCGGTGAAGTCGGATCTGATCCGGTTATCAAGATCAGGGGCCAGATCGGATCAATAAAAGGCGAGGCAACTCCTTTAATTTTATTGGACAACGTTGAGATTCCAAGCATCCAGCTTGTTAACCCTGCAGATATCGAGTCAATATCTATACTGAAAGACGCTGCTTCAGCTTCAATATATGGAGCAAAAGCTGCATTTGGAGTGGTTCTCATCACGACAAAAAAAGGCATTGGACTTGAAAAGCCACAGATTACTTATACCAATAATTTTTCTTTTCAGAATCCTTGGAAAGAACTGAAAATGGGAGACGTGAACGCTCTTAAATATACAGTCGATGCCATTGAACGGGTAGGTGCGCCAGTAGCTGGTGCTTTCTATTATGTTAATAGAGAGAGTTATGAAAAGGCTGTTGCCTGGAAGGAAAAATATGGAAATACAATAGGTCCGAATGATCCAACCGTTTACGGTAGAGACTGGTATCAGTTGGATGGAACCGGCAAGATGGGAGTAAGGACCTATAACCCTTACGACTATATGGTAGAGGAATGGGCACCTACCCAACAACATAATTTGTCTGTTGGCGGAAGTTCAGGTAAAACGTCTTATACTATTGGTCTGGCTGCATTAGATCAATCAGGAATGATGAAGCCGGCAAAGAAGGATGAATTTGACCGGTATAATGCTTCTGTACGTGTAAACAGCGAAATTAATAAATATTTTACGGCTAGGGCCGGTGCTATGTATTCCAGGAGGAATAAGCAGTATCCCTATATAACAAACTCGACTACTGCTGATCCTTGGTTGTATTTATACCGCTGGAGCTCTATTTATCCTTTTGGAAATGATGAAAATGGTGATCCGATCAGAAGCCCGGCAAGTGAGGCAGCAGCTGCTAACACAGCAAGCTTACTCTATAATTATCTGAACCTGAATCTGGGTGGTACCTTAAATATTACCAATAATTGGAAAGTAGACTTTGATTATACATTTGGAAATCAGGAACAGGTTTGGAACAGACCTGGTACCAGATATACAGCCAGAAATTCTTGGGTTGCTCCTGTCGCCAGAAATGATGCAAGCGGGAACCCTGTATATGTAAACGACGAAGGCCTGGTTGTTTCAAGTACTACTCAAGGTGCAATTCGCGCCTATGATCTTATTAATCAAACTTATACAGCCAATGGGGCTAGTCCGGATCATTTGTACAGATTATCGGAGAATATCCGCAACAATACCATAAATGCATTTTCAACCTATAACTGGAAATTAAATGAGGATCACGACTTTAAATTTATTTTAGGTTTGAACCGGGTAACCGGAGATACTGAAAATCACTATACCCAGGTCACCAATCTTACTGATATCCTTAATCCTCAGTTCCAATATGGAGTTGGTACCTGGACAGGTGGCGGAGATGCGCTATGGGAGGCCCAACTAGGTTACTTCGGAAGAATAAACTATGGGTATAAAAACAAATATCTGTTTGAAGCTAACTTAAGGTATGATGGTACCTCCAAGTTTGGAGATGCGTTGAAGTGGAAATGGTTTCCCTCAGTTTCCGCTGGGTGGGTGTTAAGTGAGGAGAGTTTTATGGAATGGTCCAAAGAAACTTTAAATCAATTGAAATTCAGAGGATCGTGGGGATCTATTGGAGATCAAACGGTTACCAATGATTTGTACGTATCCACCTTGCCAAGCGGTTTATCAACGTGGATTGGAGGCGATGGTGCCAAGTTAAACTATGTGGGTACGCCGACTGCAGTCAAGTCTGATCCCACCTGGCAGGAAATCAATACTCTTGACTTTGGTGTTGATGCCAGCTTTTTCAATAACAGATTTGGTATAACCTTTGACTGGTACCGCAGGGATACAAAGAATATGCTTGTCCCTCAGGAAGGGGTCCCTTTGACTTTTGGAGTTGTTCCTCCTTATGGGAACTACGGTGATTTAAGTACAGAAGGACTGGAGTTATCACTTACTTTTAACCACCGGTTCGAAAATGGTCTTGGAATTAATTTTACCGGTAATATTTCTAATGCTAACTCAATCATTAAACGATATGGTACTACAGAAAGTCTGAGTAATTATTACGTTGGCAAGAATATCGGGGATATCTGGGGATATCGTACGGATCGCTTATATCAGAAAGAAGACTTTGAACTAGACGCCAACGGAAATCCCTTTCTGATCTATTTAACTCCTGAGGAAAGCGCCTTGTATGGGAAACCAGGCATAGCTGGACCTCAGGTTTATAAATTGAAAAATGGCCCTAACGGAGAAAAGCCAGTTTATCAGCCATTTGTTCAGAACACCGCCAATTTTAAGTTCGGTCCCGGTGATGTTAAATTTGTAGATGTAAACGGTGACGGCGAAATAAATAATGGAAGCTCAACAACTTATGATCATGGTGATCTTGAGATAATTGGGAATTCTCAGCCAAAGTATGAATATGGCTTTAGATTAGGGGGTGACTATAAGGGATTTGACCTGTCTGTCTTTTTGCAGGGAGTAGGTAGCCGTAAGGTGTGGGGTGATGGATTTCTGGCTATTCCAGGTTACAATTCCTCAGACGGTGCTATGCCCGCTGCTATTGTCGACAACTATTGGACACCGGATAATACTGGTGCATTTTATCCGAGAGCTTACAATAACAGCGGAAGCAACGTTAATAATAACATGCAAATTCAATCGAGATATTTATTGAATATGGCTTATTTGAGACTTAAAAACTTGTCAGTGGGTTATTCACTGCCCAAAGCGTTTTTGAATAAGGTAAGTGTCAACTCGTTGCGTGTTTACATATCTCTGGAAAACTTTTGGACCTGGGATCACTTGAATGGATTGCCAATTGATCCTGAATATATTAATGGTTATTCCATGTGGAATAAAACTAACTATAACGCAGGTCGTACAGGTGAAGGTGTGCCTGCCTTTAAGAGTGTTTCTTTTGGTGCTCAACTGAATTTTTAAAATTATGAAAATGACATTTAACAATCGGTTTATATATAGCATGTTTTCGGCATGTATCTTACTGGCATCCTGCAATAAAGATGTGCTGGACCGCCCACAATTAACGGCTGCGACAGATGATAACTATTGGAGGAATGAATCCGATGTACGATTATACGCCAATGCTTTTTATTCCAATTATTTTGTAGGTTATAATACATCGTCTACGGTTGATTATACACCTTTAAGAGGGTATACGTTTAATGATGATGTAACGGGTAAAAGTGTACAAAGTAATTTTGAAAGTACTGTGCCTTCAAGCAGGGGATCAAATCTGGAAACTGCTGCCTGGTTGGCGCAGTATGCTGGTCCTAACTGGGATTTTGCCTGGGTCCGTAAGTCTAACATATTGATAGATCGTCTTCAAACAAAAGCACAGGCGAATTTAACTACAGAAGCTTATAACCACTGGATGGGGGTAGCCCGCTTTTTCAGAGCGTTCGAATATACTCGTCTGGTACAGGTATTTGGTAATGTACCTTATTTTGATAAGGACGTAAAAGATGACGAACTGGATCTTTTATATAAGGATCGCGATGACCGGGGAAGTGTAATGGACAAAGTTTATGATGATTGTGTATTTGCAATGCAGAATATAAGGTCGGATGACGGAAAGCAAAATTTAAACAAATATATTGCAGCGGCCTTCATTTCCCGTTTTATGTTATTTGAAGGGACCTATGAATACTATCACGGTATCAGTAATGAACGTGCAAAAAAGTATCTCGAACTGGCTGTACAGGCTGCGGAAGTAGTGATGAATAGTAATAAATGGAGTTTTGGAAGCGATTTTAAAAGCTTATTTGCATCCGATAACCTGTCAGGGAATCCCGAAGTATTGTTGTATAGAATATATGATGCGGCATTAACTGTAACGCATGGTATTGGATCATATTCAAACGGAACTGAAACAGTAGGTGTTGATCCAAATCTTGCGTTAGTTAAGTCTTTTATCTGTAATGACGGAAATGTCTGGCAAAACTCGCCTAATCCAAAAGCAGGAACCTTCACAATAAAGGATCTTGATGTTACAAGGGACCCCCGGTTTGAAGCAAGTTTTATTGATAGGCCGCTTAGTACATCGTCGACACTGCTTTACGGTTATAAATTTGCTTCCCGTCAGGCTATTACTTATATCGGAAGTGCGTATCCGCCAGCGTGGGGTGGTTTTACAAATACCAGTGATGCGCCTGTCATGCGGCTTGCTGAAGTAGTCCTTAATTGGATAGAAGCAAAGGCTGTTTTGGCACAGCATCTTGGGGGAACTGCTGTTACCCAGGCGGATTTAGATAAATCTATTAACGCTATAAGAAACAGGCCTCTTGATGCTGAGGCCAGTGCAAAAGGAGTAACGAAGACTGTTGCACTACAGTTAGCGGCCCTTCCTAATGATCCTGCCCGAGACGCCGATGTACCGGCATTAATATGGGAGATACGCCGTGAAAGACGTATGGAATTTGTGTTTGAGTATTCACGCTTGCTTGATCTTAAACGCTGGAAGAAAATCCAATACATGAATTTCGGTGCTGACGGGGACGACCATTATTTCGGACCATGGGTTAATATACCGGTAGAAATGCCTTCATTGTTAGTAAAAAGTTATGAAAATATATTAAAGGTTAGAAAAGAGAATGGTGATATTGTGACGTACAATGGGTCTAACTCAAGTGCGATGGTCGGCTTTTTTAGGGCACCTAATGCCTCAAACCGACTTTCCTTCGACGATAAAGTCTATATGTCGCCTGTTGGTCAAACCCAGATCAACGAGTACAAGGACAAAGGCTACACTCTTACACAAACAGCGAATTGGTAATTTTTCGGATATTAATAAATTTGTCTTTAGGATAAGAAGCTAAGAAAAGCCCTCCATTGCATATAAGCCGGGAGGGCTTTTTGTTTCAGATTTAATAGAGCAGCCGTAATATATTCAAATTCAGCATTGGTAAACAAAATCATGATTAAAATTTATCTTTTTAACTTAATATTTTTCCTTGAGGCTTCTGCTTCGTCAATTTTTCGTATAATAAACGATTAAACAAATGAAGAAAAGTATTGCAGTATTATTGTATTGTTGTATCATCTCACTTGGAGTGAAAGCTGCCGATGATACATGGATCCGCATTAACCAGCTTGGCTATACCCCAACCAGCGTTAAGGTTGCTGTTTGGGTTAGTAAATTAAATGACAAGATCGAAAGATTTGAATTGATAGATGCCTCGAACGATAAAGCAGTCTTCAAAGGAAAGGCAGGCAAACCTTTTGGTTCTTACGGTCCGTTTCTTCAATCTTACAGGCTTAATTTCTCACCGTTTAAAGAGCCTGGAAAGTATTACATCCTTGCCGGGAACGTCA
>JAATFW010000191.1 GCA_015654985.1 Sphingobacteriales bacterium
CGAGCATATCAAAGACAGCATCAAAAAAGTACAGCAGCAGGCTTACCAGTTGCAGATGTTCTCTATTGATGATCCGGTACTTGTTAAAATAAGGGATATGCTTAACAACCTCGACGTGAATACGCTTACACCGGTTGAAGCGCTGATGAAACTTGATGATATTCAGAGGATTTTGAAGGGGTGAGTTGAGTTGAAAGTTGAAAGTTGAAAGTTGAAAGTTGAAAGTTGAGGGTTGAAAGTTGAGGGTTGAAAGTTGAAAGTTTCCAGCGATTTAACAAAAATTGATTTATAAATACAACACCTTCTTTATAGCTGATAATCATTAAGTTGGGAATGTTCTTTACAGTTTGAAAGTGAAAAGTTGAAAATAAGGTCCCGGGAGTGGCGAAGAGGGTTGAAAATAAAAAGATAAGAGTTTAAGGGAAAAAGATCAGGAAATAAAGAAAAAGTGTTATGATAAACAGGTGGAATAAATTATACACTTGCCGGGAAGCCGGAAGCCGCATGCTGATAACGGGCAGTTCGGGTCTACTAATAACCAATGGCTTTATACTTCTTTTGGCTCTGTTAAGCCTGTCTTCCTGTAAAACGAAGAAGATCATAACCGATGCTTCGGGTTTGAGGGGAAAGGAGATCACCGGATCGGTTGAGCAGCGGTATTCTGCTATTCTGAACGTGCGGGAGGGGGATATAAAAAATGAAAAGCTATATAAGTTTATCGATAGCTGGATGGGTGTACCGCACCGTACCGGAGGGATGGATAAAGGAGGGATAGATTGCTCGGGCTTTACCTCTATTCTGGAGAAAGAGATCTATAACAAAAGCATTCCCCGCACTGCTTACCAGATGGCAGGAAGTGTAAAGCGGAAGTATGAGGAGGAATTGAACGAAGGAGACCTGGTTTTCTTTGATTTCAGCGGACAAAAGTACAGCCACGTGGGTGTATATCTCCGGAATAACAAATTTGTTCATGTATCCACCAGCAAAGGAGTGATTATCAGTGACCTGAAAGACTCGTGGTATTATAAATATTTTTCACGCTGCGGTTCCGTGCAGGAGGCAGATGCGTCGGATTGAAGTAATAATTTCGTTTCAGCTTATAATTAGTCTAAACTATTATTATCTTCCGGGAACAATATAAAGTGCAACGTGTTTTGCATATAAACTCTCAAAAAAATGGAAAATCAACAGCGCAGGAAATTCATTAAGGATTCTCTTAAACTCTCATTAGGCCTGGCAGCGGCGTCTTCAGCAATGAAACCGCTCTCTGTATTTGCCGGAACAGAAGATAAGGCAGACGCCTTTCAGTTTTCGCAGGTAGCATTGCCCTATTCGTATGATGCTCTCTCACCTTATATTGATGCCCTTACCATGGAGATCCATTATACAAAGCATCATACCACTTATATAAAGAATGTGAACGAAGCTATAGCGGCAGAGCATCTTACTTTTAAAAATGCTACTGATTTTTTTGCGGGCGCTTCTAAGCTTTCCGCTAAAGCACGCAATAATGGCGGTGGAGCATGGAACCATAATTTTTTCTGGCAGATCATGAAGCCGGGATCTTCAGCAGAACCAACCGGTAAACTTGCAGATGCAATCAATGGAACTTTCGGGTCATCTGCTAAATTTAAAGAACTGTTCACCCAGGCTGCTATAGGGCGTTTTGGTTCAGGATGGGCCTGGCTGGTGGACGACCATGGCACACTCAGAATCGGAAGTACACCTAACCAGGATAATCCCCTGATGGATATTGCAGATGTTAAAGGGACTCCCATTTTAGGTCTGGATGTCTGGGAACATGCTTATTATCTCAAATATCAGAACAAGCGTAACGAATATATCGCTGCGTGGTGGAATACCGTAAACTGGGAAGCAGCCGCTAAACATCTGGTTTAGAATACAACGTTTAAACATTCTGTATAGATGCAGGTTGAATTTTGCCGGTCGCCGTTAAATTTCAGGCAATCGTAATTTTCCTGTTATATGTTTTCTTATACTTAAATTTTATTTTACTTTGTATTGAGAATGAGGTTGTTATTAATATCCGGTTTGCTGCTGTTGGGATTTCCTGTGTTTACAAAGGCGCAGAATGTCGGATTATTGACTTTAAACCAGATGGAGCAGCGGTTTGCAAATGGAAAGGATACCGTTTATGCCGTAAACTTCTGGGCAACCTGGTGTGGCCCCTGCGTTGCAGAACTGCCTCATTTTGAGAAGCTGCAGAAGGCTTATAAAGACCGCCCCTTTAAAGTTTTGCTGGTAAGCCTGGATTTTAAATCTAAGCTGGAGAGTGGGGTCAGGCCTTTTGTGAAAAAAGCAGGCCTTCAAAATGAAGTGTTTCTACTGAATGAAAGCAATCAGCAGGAGTTTATAGACCGGGTAAGCAAAGATTGGTCAGGGGCCATCCCTGCAACTTTATTCATTAATAATGATAAAAAAACACGTAAGTTTTATGAACAGGAATTTACTTACGATGAGCTTGAGAAAACATATCAATCATTTAAATAATACAGCTATGAAAATTTTACTGACAGTATGTTTGCTTGCGTTTGGATTATTATCAAACGCCCAGACTTCCGGCTACAAGGTAGGCGATGCAGTTTCTGATTTCAGCCTTAAAAATGTGAACGGCAAAGAGGTTTCGTTGGCGGACTATAAGTCGGCGAAGGGCTTTATTGTTGTTTTCACCTGCAATACCTGTCCGGTTGCACAAGCTTACGAACAGCGCATTATAGCGCTGAACAACAAGTATCAGGCACAGGGATACCCTGTTATTGCGATCAATCCTAATGATTCTGAAGCGGCGCCCGGCGATTCTTACAGCCAGATGCAGGAACGTGCAAAGCAGAAAGGGTATACTTTTCCTTACCTTCTTGATCCCGGTCATATTATTACAAAGAAGTTTGGAGCAAGCCGTACCCCGCATCTGTTTATCCTCCAAAAAACTTCCGCCGGGAATGTCGTTCAGTATATCGGAGCTATAGACAATGATACCGAAGGCACCAGCTCAGGCAGAATAAAATATGCTGAAGATGCGGTAGATGCTCTGGCATCCGGTAAAAAGCCTGCTGTTACAACTACGAAAGCTGTTGGCTGCACAATTAAATGGAAGAAAGGGTGAACTGTTGGTATTTCGCCCTGTTTTGCAGACAGAAGAGCAGCGAAAAACTGAGATAAAGATAAGGGGTATTCCCGACATATATCCGGTATACACCCGTGGTGTGTCCGGCTTTTCCGATCAAAAAGCCGGACATACCACGGGTGTATTTTTGCATTAAAACGGGTTCACCCCTTATCTTATCCCTGGTTTATATCCATACTATACCGAACGGTCCGGCCCCTCTGTTATTCTCCGGGATATCTGCTGGTTTTGGGGAAGATTGCAGAACAGATTTATCGGAATAAGCCGCTGCCGGTTTACAACAACTTTAACACCAGCCGGTCATTATCGGCTTCAGCGATATCCTGGTAGAATTTTACAAGGTCGGGATACTGCTCTTTGGGGTAAGTACCTTCATTGAGCTGCATAACACGATGATAAGTCACTTTACCGCCGTTTACCGTTACAGTGGCAGAATATTTCCCAAAGGGCTTATTAATTATCGTGTTCCGGGGGTTAAATTCTACTTTCAGCTTTTCAGGCAAATCAAAAATATATTCATCTTCATCAAGGTAACCCCGGTTTATATAGACGGGGTTCGACCGGTTTCTTGAATCAGGAACCACGCGTTTCTCTTTATTCAGAGGATTAAGCGACAAATACATACGTCCCTCGCTTAAAGAAGCATATGATCTTGAAGAAAAGCTGATGTTTTCAACCGTGACCGGTTTTATATTTTTCTCTTTTTTAAACTCGAGGGTCTGGATGTCCAGATCAGGCATCGGGTACATCTCAGTCAGATGCTTTACCTGCTCTTTGAAAGGTTCGCCCTCAAGGATATCATGATTGTCGTATTGCGTGCCCTCAAAGAGCGTTTTTATATGGCCGCTTAAATCGCCGTTTTCCGAAAGCTTAAAGGTGGCTTTGCGGATCTGCCTGTTTTCCGATGCCGAAAACTTCGGCGTATGTAAAATCTTCCCCCCGTCGGGTGTACAGGCCAGAACCAGCCTGTCGTCGGTAAAATAGCCCAGGAAGCCGAAGGGAATGTGTTTATCGGTACACTCCAGCCAGGTGGTATCGTTTCTGAAGGGCAGGCAGAGAATAATATGGTTACCATCGTTGATGCTGGCAAAATCAGGGGCAACATCCTTTTTAAAAGATCCTGCATTTACAATACAGTAGTACGACTCAATATCCGCTGCTTTTAAAAGTGCCATTGTATAATTAACCAGGCCTTTACAATCTCCATAGCTCAGCCGGTCTACGTCTGCTGCCGGATAAGGCTGGAAGCCGCCAATACCAATCTGAACGCTGATGTACCTCGTTTTATCCTGCATGTATTCATAGATCTTTTTTGCTTTTGATTTGGGATCGGGGATGTCGCGTACAAGGTCTTTGACAAGCCGGACGGTTGTGGCAGGTAAAACATCACGCCCTTTCAGGAGATTATCATTCATCCATTTTCCAAATTCGGTCCAGTTACTGAAATTTCCTTTGATTCCCCGGTATGCGAAACTTTCGGGAGCAAGTTTAACGGAAGTCATATACTTTTCCGCGTCGGGACTAAAAGGTTCGGTGCGTAACGCCGGAATCTCTTTTACTTCCCAACTGTAGATCTTCTTATCTTTCTCCCGGTTTTCTTCAACCCTGTTGGAGTAGTTGATTTCTTTATGCCGTAAATTAAAGGTTAGCGGACAGACAAAGCGGAGCGAACTCCTCTCAAGGGCTACTCCCGCAGAACTTACCGGCTCCCATGCAGAAAAAAACAGGCTCTGCCTTGCTTTTATTTCGTACTCATAAACCACCGTGTACGGGTAGGTAATCTGGGCCGGCCTAAACACCTTTACACGGTCGTCCTCGTAGAGTGAAAAATTGTTTACAGCGCTCATATCCCTGAAGTCTTTTTCTGCAAACTTTGCGGTGGCAAGGCCAAATTCATTGTACACGATCCCTTTTAACGATTTTATCTGGCGGTTCTTATTGTAAAACAGTACCACTTCTGCTTCGTCATCCCCGGCGCTGCTTAATATGGTGATTGCTTTTTTTTCGCGGTAGGTAACGTCGTCGGGGCTGTTCACTTCTATGAGCATTTCACTGTTTCTCACTACAGCGGCAGCCCTGTTCAGTAAGGCTTTCGGAATGGCTGATACCGCATAATTCTCCTGGCCCGAAACTGAATAACAGGTGATTATTGCGACGGCAGCCAGTATAAATCTCATCATATCTTCTTCTTTAAAACGATATCAGCTTTCTGCGATAAAACCATTTTGTTGAACAGTTCTTTAAGATAGGGATACTCGTCTGGTTCGTAGATCGATTTATCGAGTTGTGTAAGCTGGTAAAAATTAAGTATATTCTCTTCCTGTGTAAGCTGCATTACAAATTTACCGCCTTTATTGGGTAATGCCAGTCCTACCGTTTCCGGTTTACTTAATATTTCAAATTTGGCTGGGAAATTGAGCTGCATCAGCACCCTCGTTTCTGAGGGAGCTCCCCAGTCTACCGGGTAAGAGCGTTCGGCAAGTTTAAAGGGATTTTCTGAAACGCGGTCCATCAGGAAGGGATTAAAGAATATCCGGTCCTTATTCAGGTTGTCGAATGCAGTGATCTCTATGTCGTATACCTCATTAATGGGCTTATCAAGGGAATCGATATTGCTGATCTCCGACTTAAGGATCTTCATCCTGGGCCATCGTTCTTCGATCTTTTCAACGTACTCATCGAGGGAACTGCTCTTTTTTATTGCCTGCCGCTTATTAAACCCTGCATAGCCTGAGGATATAAAAGAGATCTTTCCGGTAATTTTCCCGTCTTCCTGCAATGTAAGCAACAATGAATATGTTTTAGATTCCTTTACTGAGGCCTTCAGGTCAATCCAGTAAGAAGCTTTGTTCAGGCTCATTACCCGTCCCTGGTCGTTTACGCAGCGTATTGGAATTAACCCGAAGGGAAGAAGAGGTTCGGTAGCGTCGAGCAGATACGATTGCCCGTCTATATTGACCTTTGAAATAACATAGTCAAAGTCGCTGGTAACCGGGAATAGTTTGTTTATAAGCCCGTTCCTTCTTGTAGAGAGCATCACAGCTTCCGCATCAATACCTGCAGAAAGCATGGCGGCGGTGAGCGCAAGATTAATATCTGCGACATTCCCTGTATGCCCTTCATAAGCTTTTTTAATCCCGTTTTCTGTATAGATGCCATAGATATTATCCCATCTGAACCAGTTATGCATATGGTCATAAATAGCTTTAGCCTTCATCAGCGGAGTGGGAGCATTTGCGGTTACAGAGGCCAGCTTATCCTTGAAGAAATCCTTCTTTTTCAGCTGACTCCCAAAATCTTCATTCGATTTCATCTCTCTGTCAATGCTGCTCCATTCCTGAGTGACCTTATGCTTTACGCCATAAGGAGTGACGTATTCGGAAAGTTCAAAATACATTGCCGAAAGAAAATTCGCCGGTGCGGTCATGTAATCCTCTTCCACGAAGGCAGGCACATCTGCCATCGCATAAGTCATGGCAGAACAATCTGCCTTAAAGCCTCCGCCGCCATTATAGCATTCTTTTTCTACCACACCGGTACTTTTAGTCAGTTTATAGGGCCCCCGGAGAGACACATTGTAGTTAAATACAGCCGGAATGCGGGCAAGATATTCACTGTACATTTTTGGAATATCCGATTGGAACTCCCAACTGCGGAAATGATGAATGAACGGCGATTCGATCGTATATTTATATTCGATGATACAGCCGTTTCGGAGGTTGGGCATTGCAAATTTGATAAGATCGTTGTACTTATTTTTATTCTCCTTAAAAACCTGTTTCGGATCAAGAGGGCTGGAACGGATCAGGCCCTGCTCGTCGGGATAAAAGGTAACGCCTTCTACATCGCTGATCTTCTCAAAGACATTGGCATCGTTTTTATGAAGACCGATGCTTACCTGTCCCTGGTTAAAGCCCTTTTCGTTAAAGATCTTAATCCTCACATGATGCTCGAATACGAGGCTTAAATCTGTTCTGGTGCTGATATATGCTGTGCCGAATTCTCTTAATACCACCGCATTGGCAGTAGTATCTTTAGCATATTTTTGTAATTCAAATTCATCATGAGTGGGTTTACCAAAGGGAAAAGGGGTTTCCTGCGCACCGGCATAAGAAGCGGTCAGCAATGTCAGAATAACGGAAAGTAATTTTTTCATCAAATAAGGAAATGGTCGGCGAAAGATAGTAAGGTATTACTGAATTTCAAACTTTTAAGTCATTTTTTATTTATAATACTATTATATAAAATCTGAGCATATTACCCTTTATTCTGACATAATTTTCCGACTTTTGCAGATAGCAGCAGGATCATGAAAACCTGCTTTTAACAATTATCATTTAATTAATGAAACTGAATCTTAAGCGCCCTCTTGCTTTTTTTGACCTCGAAACCACAGGTGTTATGATCGGGATAGACAGAATTGTGGAAATTGCTGTTTTGAAGGTATTCCCTGACGGGACGCAGGAAATGAAAAATTCGCGCATCAATCCTGAAATGCCTGTTCCCTATGAATCGTCTATGATCCATGGTATTTTTGATGAGGATCTGAAAGATGCGCCTACATTTAAGCAGGCCGGGAGAGAGTTTGCCGAATTTCTGAACGACTGCGATCTTGCGGGGTATAATTCAAATAAATTTGATATCCCTATGCTGATGGAGGAGTTTCTGAGATCGGGAATTGAATTTGACCTTGAAAACAGGCGTTTTATAGATGTGCAGAACATCTTTCACCAGATGGAGCAGCGTACGCTCAAGGCTGCTTATATATTTTACTGCGGAAAAAGCATAGAGAACGCTCATTCTGCTGATGCAGATACCCTGGCAACTTATGAAGTTCTGATGGCGCAACTGGATAAATACCAGGATAAAGAGTGGGAAGATAAAAAAGGGAATAAATCGTTCCCTGTTCAGAATGATGTGGATGCGCTTCATGCGTTTACCAACCTGAGCAGGCCTGTTGATTTTGCCGGACGTTTGGTATTTAATGAAGAGGGAACAGAGGTGTTTAACTTTGGCAAACACAAGGGTAAATGTGTGGAAGATGTTTTTCAGGCTGAGCCAAGCTATTATTCATGGATGCAGCAGGGCGATTTCCCACGCTATACCAAACGTTGCCTTGAAAAGATCTGGGTGCGGTGGAATGAAAAGAAGGTGATTGTGAAACAGAAAACGGAGAAAACAATTGTTATCGATACTTCCGCCTCAACTCCTCAGTCGCCTGAAACACCGCGGCCGCAGTTTCAGAAAAAAGAAGTGAAGCCAAACCGGGGCCCTCAGCCTGATGTAAAGAAAAAGGCTGAACCTATTACCGGCGATATGCTGGAACTTTTAAAGCAGAAGTTCGGTAAATAAATAAAGCAAAAGAGCTCAGCTCCCCTTTTTCAGAAGGGGGGCTTTTTCTGTTGATTTCAGAAAATCGATATTCCTTTTCAACCCGCTGAATTTTGTGCGTTTAACCGCCGAACCCTTAAATACCTTCCCGAAAACTTCTTCTGTCATTTCATCCCAGTCGGTTTTGCTCATTTCCAGTAAAGCGGGGTGAGGGCTAAAGGCAGCTTCATTGTGAAGCGTAGAGAACCTGTTCCAGGGGCACACGTCCTGACAAACGTCGCATCCGAACATCCAGTTGTCCATTTTTCCTTTAAATTCAGAAGGAAGTTCGTCTTTCAGCTCTATGGTGAGATAAGAAATACAGCGGCTTCCATCTACTACCTGCGGGGCAATAATAGCATCGGTAGGGCAGGCGTCTATACAACGGGTGCAGGTACCGCAATGATCTTTGCTGAGAGGAGTATCGTATTCGAGTTCCAGGTCGATAATAAGTTCTGCCAGAAAGAAAAAAGATCCGCTGCGTTTATTGATGAGATTGGAGTTTTTGCCAATCCAGCCAAGTCCCGATCTTTTGGCCCATGCCCTGTCGAGAACAGGAGCAGAATCAACGAAGGCGCGTCCCCCTACATCGCCGATATTCTCTGAAATGATGTTCAGCAGTTCTTTAAGCTTGCTTTTGATTATATCGTGATAATCGGCCCCATAAGCATACTTTGAAATTTTAGGTGATCCGCTATCTTCCTGTAACGCTTCTGTATAATAATTTAATCCAAGAGAAATAACAGATCTGGCACCCTCTACCAGTTTTCGCGGGTCAAGCCGTTTATCAAAGTGGTTCTCCATATACGACATCCTGCCATGAAACCCCTCTTTAAGCCAGTTTTCCATGCGGGGTGCTTCATCCTCAAGGAATTGGGCCTTAGAGATACCACAGAACATAAAGCCGAGCCTTTGGGCTTCTTCTTTAATCAGCTTGCTGTATTTCAGGGTATTGGTAAACATAATACAAAGATATATAATATTTATACAGATACTTCTTAATTTGCACCCGATATGACTGCTCAGCCTCACCCTATTTATAACTGGTCGTTCGGCCTTCTCTGCCTTAGTTCGCTGCTTTTTTCGGCCAGTTTTAATATGCTGATCCCCGAATTACCGGCATATTTGAGTAAAATGGGAGGGGCCGGATATAAAGGGTTAATTATAGCGCTTTTTACATTAACAGCCGGTATTTCAAGACCTTTCAGCGGAAAGCTTACCGATACGGTAGGACGGGTACCTGTGATGGCTGTGGGTTCTGTTGTTTGCTTTGTGTGTGGGTTCCTGTATCCGGTGCTCACTTCAGTTTCAGGGTTCCTGCTGCTCAGGCTGGTTCATGGATTTTCCACAGGTTTCAAGCCTACGGCTACAGCAGCGTATGTAGCTGATATCGTTCCGGTAAGCCGCTGGGGAGAGGCTATGGGGATCCACGGCTTGTGCTTCAGCACGGGGATGGCCGTCGGTCCGGCAATCGGAAGCGCCATCACGGCAAATTATTCTATCAATATTCTTTTCTACTGTTCTTCGGCTTTTGCCCTGATGTCTATCATCATCCTGATGAACATGAAGGAGACTGTGAAACATAAACAATCATTCCGCTTTTCCCTTTTAAAGATAGGCTGGAGTGAAATTATAGAATGGCGGGTTTTTCCGGCAGCTCTGGTTACCTTATTATCTTATATGGGATATGGCGTTTTGCTTACCTTAATTCCCGACCTCGGCGATCATCTGGGGATGAGAAACAAGGGGATGTTTTTTATGACCTTTACTGTTTCGTCGCTGCTGATCCGCTTTATTGCCGGAAAGGTTTCTGATCAGTATGGGAGGGTAAAGGTGATCAAAGTAGCTTTACTATTACTCGTCGTTGCTTTTATCCTTATCGGTATTGCCCATTCTGTTACCGCTTTATTATTTGCATCTGTAATTTACGGTATTGCCAGCGGTATCCTGTCGCCGGCAACCAACGCCTGGACAGTCGATCTAAGCGATCCGGATCACCGGGGAAAGGCGATGGCCACCATGTATATAGCCCTTGAGGCAGGAATTGGCCTGGGTGCTCTCATTGCCGGATGGCTTTATATGGATATTATTTCCCATATTCCTATTAATTTTTATATTGCTGCCGCTCTTACTTTTGTTGCCTGGGTATATGTTATGATTAATGAAAGAATAAGGAAGAGAACGATCACCCACCGTTGATTGTCAAATGCCGGTAGGAGACCTGGCGGGAGAAAATTACACCTCTGTCATTTCCTCCCGCGGTATATTCTTTAGTTTCAGCACCTGGCCGGTCCAGTTTCTAAGTTCAAAACACAATCCGGGGTGATCGTTCAGGCTCTGACCAAAAGAGGGGATCATCTTTTTTAGCTTATCCTGCCATTCTTTAGAGTCATACCGGTCTTTAAAACAGCGTTTAAGGAGCCCGAGCATAATAGAAACGGCAGTAGATGCGCCGGGAGACGCCCCTAACAAGGCTGCAAGCGAACCATCTGCTTCACTTACAACTTCGGTGCCGAACTCAAGGATTCCACCTTTTTTAGAGTCCTTTTTGATAACCTGTACACGCTGACCTGCAACTTCAAGCTTCCAGTCGGCCGGTTTAGCTTCAGGATAGTATTCCTTTAATGCATTAAGGCGGTCGTCCTGCGATTGTCTTACCTGGCCGATGAGGTATCTTGTGAGGGGAATATTAGCTAATCCGGCAGCGATCATAGGAATAATATTACTGATCCTTAATGATAAAATAAGATCGAGAAACGACCCCTGCTTCAGGAATTTGGTGGAGAACCCTGCATAGGGGCCAAACAGAAGGGCCGTCTTTCCATTAATGATCCTGGTGTCCAGATGAGGGACCGACATAGGGGGTGATCCTGCTTCGGCTTTCCCGTACACTTTAGCATGGTGTCTTTTTATAATACCGGGATCTGTACAAACCAGCCATTGTCCGCTTACCGGGAAACCCCCGAACCCTTTCCCTTCTTTTATTCCTGATTTCAGCAGGAGGGGCAGCGACCCGCCACCTGCACCGATGAAGACAAATTTTGCTTTAACCTCCCTTTTTTTGCCGGTGAGGGTATCCTTAAACTTTATATGCCAAAGGCCGTCTTTGTCCTGTTTCAACCGCCGAGCCTCATTGCAAAAATTAAGAGAAACTCCGGGTAACTCTCTCAGCTTGCCGAACATACAGCGTGTAAGACTTCCAAAGTTAACGTCGGTGCCAATATCCATGCGGGTAGCAGCAACTTTTTGAGAGCTGTTACGGCCTTCCATTACGAGAGGGATCCATTTTTTTAATACTTCCGGATCATCAGAAAACTGCATTCCCTTGAAGAGCGGGTTTTTTGTCAATGCTTCATAACGCTTTTTAAGATATTCAGCATTTTTATCGCCCCAGACAAAACTCATATGCGGAATGGTATGAATGAAATTTTTTGGAGGACAAATAAAGCCGCTTTGTACCATAGAAGCCCAGAACTGTTTTGAAATTTCAAAAGATTCGGCTATTTGGACAGCTTTTGAAGTATCTATTGTTCCGTCCGGAAGTTCAGGTGTATAGTTTAGTTCGCAAAATGCCGAATGTCCGGTTCCTGCATTATTCCAGGCGTCTGAACTTTCTGCAGCTACAGCATCAAGCCGTTCAAAAATTTCAATACTGATGTCCGGTTCAAGTTGTTTGAGCAGCGTTGCAAGAGTGGCGCTCATAATTCCGGCGCCGATTAAAACAGCATCAGGTTCTGATTCAAAAGAATATTCCTGTTGATTCATTTTACTCATAAGACAGATGTGAGTAATGGTCAAAAAATATGCCAGTAACTGCCCATCAGGTTGTTGATCCCTGAATGGATAAGGCTGACGGCCCGGATAAACGTTAAAAAAAAGCCGTTGGAATAAGGTTTAACATGACCTTACTCCAACGGCTTTTATCAGACAGCTAAAGCCGGTTATTTTTTCTTTTTAGCTGGTTCTTTAGTTGTGGCCTGCTGTTGCCTCAGGTAATCGTCCATACGTTGCTGGAACTTTGATTTCTTTTTCTCCGTTACCGGTTTTTTCTTGTTTTCCTGAATGCGGGCATGGATCTTTTCATCATTTACCCACTGCCTGATAATAACCTGCTGAACGAAGGTAAGCAGGTTGGCAAGGAAATAGTAGTAGTTCAAACCGGAAGGATAGCTGTTCAGAACACCCAGAAAGATAACGGGAGTGATATAGCCTATATATTTCATTTGTCCGGTAGCACCGGAGGTCTGGTTATTAAAGTAGGTAATGATCAAAGTAGAGATCGTCATCAGCAGGCACATTAAGCTGATGTGATCAATATTTATCAAAGGAATCTTTGTGAAATTAATAATCGAGTCGTAGGTTGAGAGGTCCTTCATCCATAAAAAGCTTTCCTGCCTGAGTTCAAAAAGGTTTGGAAAGAAGAAGAAGAAGGCCATTACAATAGGCAGTTGTAACACCATTGGTATACATCCTCCCAGCGGGTTGACTCCCACCTTTTTATAGAGCTTGAGGTACTCCTGTTGTAACAGGGTGGGGTTATCTTCACCTACTTTAGCTTTAATTTCATCCATCTCAGGCTTCAGCACCCGCATCTTAGCCATTGAAAGGTAAGATTTATAGGTCAAAGGAGTTAATACCAGCTTTAAAATGATGGTCAAAACAAGAATGATCAAGCCATAACCCCAGCCAAGTCCTTCCAGAACATTAAATAACGGAATTACAGCCACACGGTTGATCCATTTCAGCGGCCCCCAGCCCAGATCGATCTGGCGTTCCAGATCATAACCCTGTGCTTTTAAAGTGGTAAAGCGGTTGGGACCAAAATAAAATTCAAGCGGATAGCTGTTAACATCCAGCCTGGGTGCAGGAAGCTGCATATTTGCCGAGAATGATTTAACTATACCGGGAGCTGTTGAGGTAGTAACAGCCAGGGTTCCCTTGTCAAATCCATTTTTAGCAATCAGCACATTAGAAAAGAAATGCTGTTTAAAGGAGATCCATTTTACCTTACCATCGTCTCCCAGTTCCTTCTTTTCGTCTTTGGTAGTTCCTATGTGATCAACTTCATTAGCTGCATGATTATAATAAGAACCCGAATAACGGTGTTCGCTGTTAATATCCTTTTCCTTTTGTTTCAGAACAGCTTCCCAGTTTAAGGAAAGGGGCTGATTGGGAGAGATAACATTCTGCAGCCCTTTGGTCACTATGGTAAGGCCCACCTTATAACTTCCGCCTTTGAGAGAATATATATAATCTATATACTGGCTTTCGGAGTAACTTAAACGCATTGTCACCGATCCGGAGTCCTTATTGCTTACTGTTAAGTCGTTCGCTGAGGGACTGAAGTAAAGATTTTTGGTGCTGACAATATTATTGCCTGCACTGAAGATCAGGCCGAAGTTACTGTCTTCTGAGTTAAAAAGGATAAGTGGCTTTTTATCAAATGTTTTATACTCCTTAAGTTCAACAGAACCAATACGTCCTCCTTTAGTATCCAGGCTTACCTTTAAGTGCTCATTCTGAAGTATAACGATTTTACTTGCACCCTGGCCCGCCTGGCCGAAGGGGCCTTTAAGGATAGAGGAGTCGGCAACAGCCTCTGCTGTATTGTTTTTTGCAGCAGTTGTGTCTGCAGAAGAAGCTGCTTTGATGTTTTTTGACCGGGCTATTGAATCCTGTACTATTTGTTCTCTTTTAAGCTCCTCTGACGAGGGTTTACTGAGATAGGTAAAACCTATTAGAATAATTAAGACTAAAAATAGACCGGTGAATGTGTTTCTATCCATTATTTGATGATATCCTCTTTCTAATTTATTTTTTCCTGGCAAAAGCCAAAGAAGCGGCGACAAAGTTAACAAAAAGTGGATGAGGATTAGCAACTGTTGATTTTAATTCAGGATGAAATTGTCCTGCTACAAAAAACGGATGATTTTTCAATTCCACAATCTCCACAAGGTGATTGTCGGGGTTCATTCCGGAAGCAATCATGCCTGCATCTTCGTATTGTTTTAAATATTCATTGTTAAACTCGTAACGGTGTCTGTGACGCTCCGTTACCTGGCTTTTGCCATAGATCAGTGCAGCTTTTGTGCCTTTTTTAAGGTCGCAGGTATAGGCGCCAAGGCGCATCGTTCCTCCCTTATTTTTTATTTTTTTCTGTTCTTCCATCATGGAAATAACAGGGTAAGGGGTTTTTTCGTCCATTTCGGTACTATGGGCATTCTTAAGGCCCAATACATTGCGTCCGAACTCTATAACCGCACATTGCATACCCAGGCAAATCCCAAAGAACGGAATGTTTTTTTCCCGTACATATTTTATTGCAGTGATCTTTCCTTCGATCCCGCGGTTACCAAAGCCGGGGGCTACCAGGATCCCGTGTAAACCCTCAAGCCTTTCTGCAACATTTTCATCTGTAATGCTTTCTGAATGGATACAGCTCACTTTTACCTTACATTCATTGCTGGCCCCGGCATGTATGAACGATTCGTTAATAGATTTATAGGCGTCGGGGAGTTCCACATATTTACCAACCAGGCCTATCCGTATTTCAGATGTAGGATTCTTAAGACGTCCAAGGAAGTTTTTCCAGTTTTCGAGGTTTGGTTCATTCTTTTGCGCCAGTTTAAGCTTGGAAAGTACCGTTTTGTCGAGCTGCTCTTTCAGCATCAGAAGAGGCACATCATAAATAGTGGAAGCGTCTATCGACTCAACAACCGCATTGATATTTACGTTGCAGAATAAAGCAATTTTACGGCGCAGGTCCTGCGAAAGATGGTGTTCCGTACGGCATACAAGTACATCGGGCTGAATGCCATATTCGAGCAGGGTTTTAACCGAATGCTGTGTGGGTTTGGTTTTTAGCTCCCCCGCAGCAGCAAGAAAGGGAATGAGGGTAAGATGGATGACGAGAGAATTGCTGTACCCTATTTCCCATCTGAACTGTCTTACAGCTTCGATATAGGGGAGCGACTCGATATCGCCTACTGTGCCACCCAATTCTGTGATCACAATATCATATTCTCCGTTTTCTCCGAGTATCCTGATATTACGCTTTATTTCATCCGTAATATGCGGTACAACCTGTACTGTTTTACCAAGATAAGCCCCCTCACGCTCTTTATTGATTACATTCTGGTAAATACGTCCGGTAGTGATGTTGTTGGCCTGTGAGGTTGGGACATTGAGAAAACGTTCGTAATGACCAAGGTCAAGATCTGTTTCTGCTCCGTCTTCGGTAACATAACATTCTCCGTGTTCATAAGGATTCAGTGTTCCCGGATCAATATTAATATAGGGATCAAATTTCTGAATCGTTACACGGTAGCCGCGTGCCTGTAAAAGTTTTGCAATAGAAGCAGAAATAATGCCTTTCCCTAACGACGAAGTTACGCCGCCCGTAACAAAAATATATTTGGTCATGAGATTATTGGATTTACAAAATCTGATCGTTTTTATACGATTCAAATAATGCTTTTGTACGGGTTACAAAGCTACGTAAAAAAAGGCGAAAGCAGAAAGGATGAAAGCAGAAAGGATGAAAGCAGAAAGGTGAAAGCAGAAAGGTGAAAGCAGAAAGGTGAAAGCAGAAAGGTGAAAGCAGAAAGGCGCTTTCACCTTTCTGCTTTCTGCCTATTTCTGCTTTCTGCCTATTTTAGCTTTCTGCTTTTTGCCTAAAATCCCTACCTTTGCCCAATACATCGAATTTATTTTCTGAATGGTAACATTTAACAGAGTAACCTTAAGTAACGGACTAAAAGTACTGATCCACGAAGATCATACCACCCCCATGGCGGTGGTAAATATATTATATAACGTAGGGGCAAGAGATGAAGATCCCGATAAAACAGGTTTTGCGCATCTTTTTGAGCATCTGATGTTTGGCGGATCTGTAAATATTCCATCTTACGACGAACCTCTCCAGCGGGTAGGAGGTGAAAATAATGCTTTTACCAGTAACGATATCACCAATTACTACATTACGCTTCCCGCATCAAATCTTGAAACAGCATTCTGGCTGGAAAGCGACCGGATGCTAAGCCTGGCTTTCTCGGAGAAAAGCCTGGAAGTTCAGCGGAACGTAGTGTCGGAGGAATTTAAACAGCGCTATCTTAATCAGCCGTACGGAGACGTCTGGCTTCGTTTCAGACCTCTGGTGTATAAAGAACATCCTTATAAGTGGGCAACTATCGGAAAGGATTTATCGCACATAGAAAACGCGTCAATAGACGACGTAAGATCGTTTTTTAAGAAGCATTATAATCCTTCCAATGCCATTATGGTGGTAGGAGGGGATGTGAACCCCGAAGAAGTGCAAAAACTTGCTGAAAAATGGTTCGGTAGTGTCCCTCCCGGTGACAAACCGGTAAGAAACTTACCTCAGGAGCCCGAACAAGTGGAAGCCAGACGTGAAACAATAAAGGCTGACGTTCCTCTCAACGCCCTTTATATTGCTTTTCATATGCCGGGAAGAAATACGCAGGCCTATTATGAAACAGAGCTGATCTCCGACATCCTGTCGAGGGGAAATTCATCACGGCTGTACTTTAATCTTGTTAAAGAGCAGAAACTTTTCAGTGATGTTAACGCTTATGTTACGAGCAGTATTGATCCGGGACTGTTTGTGGTGGAGGGCAAGCCCCTGGAAGGAGTGTCAACTGAAGAAGCTGAAAGATCGGTATGGAACGAACTTGAAAGGCTTAAAACAGAACTCATACCCGTGGATGAGCTTACCAAGGTGAAGAATAAGATCGAATCGACCATGGTTTTTGCCGAAATGAGCCTTCTGGACAAGGCAATGAACCTTGCGTTCTTCGAACTGATGGGCAATGCGGCAGATCTCAATAATGAAACGGAAAGATATCTGAAGATCTCAGCGGAGGAGATTCAAAGCCGTGCAGCTTCTGTCTTCAGAAAAGAAAATTCATCCACATTAATATATCTGGCAAACAAATGATCGAAAGAACGGTAGCGCCTGTGTTTAAGCAGGTTGAAAATATCAATATAATTAAGGCCCGGCAGGTTACGCTCGATAACGGAATTCAGTTGTTTGTTGTAAATGCGGGCGACCAGGAACTGGTGAGGGTTGAACTCATATTTCACAATGTAAACTGGAATATCAGGAAGCCGCTGCAGGCCTTTGCTGTTAATTCCATGCTGACTGAAGGGACCAGTACATTAAACGCTTATCAGATCGCGGAACGTGTGGATTATTACGGGGCTTTTCTTCAGTCGGATTACAATAGCGACGCTTCTATGGTTACGCTTTATACTCTTAGCAAACACCTGGATAATGTGCTTCCGGTTGTAAAAGATATCATTACGGATTCGATATTCCCGGACGAAGAGCTGGAAACCTTTAAACGGAACCAGAAGCAGAAATTGCTGGTGAGCCTTGAGAAAAATGATTATGTGGGAAGACGCGTTTTTAATAAAACCTTGTTCGGTGATACTTTGTATGGCTACAGCACGGAGGCAGATGACTATGATAAGCTTGGCAGAGATGAACTCGTGGAATATTTTCACCTTGCCTACCGGCCTGAAAACTGCACTATTATAGTGTCGGGAAAAGCAGACGGGGAGATTGTTAATACATTGAACCGCTCTTTCGGACGTAATTGGGATAAAGGCTTAAATACATCGCTAAATACGTTTTCGTTTCCGGCTAAAGGGGGTGTTTTACAGTACATAGAAAAACCTGATGCTCTCCAGTCGGCCATACGGGCCGGGAAAATTTCAGTTAACAGGAGCCATCCTGATTTTCCGGCTTTACAGGTTTTAAATACCGTGCTTGGAGGCTATTTTGGTTCACGCCTGATGGCAAATATCCGTGAAGACAAAGGGTATACATACGGAATCGGTTCAGCGTTGGTATCGCTGCAGAATTCAGGATATTTTGTAATTGCTTCTGAAGTGGGGGCTGAAGTTTGTTCTTCTACAATGACTGAAATTGAAAAAGAGATCAACCTGCTGAGAACTGAGCTGATACCTGAGGAAGAACTGAACCTCGTGAAAAATTACATGCTTGGATCTTTCCTCGGCAGCCTGGAAAATGCTTTTTCTCATGCTGACAAGTTTAAGAACATTTGGTTTTCCGGACTGGATTATGATTATTACGACCGTTATATAAAGGAAGTAAGAGAAATAACGTCCGAAAAATTACTCGGTTTAGCAAAGTTCTATCTTGACTTCAGCTCATTTAATAAAGTAATAGTAGGAAAAAAATAAATTTTCAGTAGCTTCGCCCATGCAAGAAAAAATTATCATTCTTGACTTCGGATCGCAATATACCCAGCTTATTGCACGAAGGGTAAGAGAACTTAATGTCTACTGCGAGATCCATCCGTTCAATCATCTTCCTCAGCTTGATTCAAGTGTAAAAGGGATTATTTTGTCGGGAAGCCCGTACTCTGTACGGCAGGAGGATGCACCACAAATCGACCTTTCCCTGTTTCATGCTAACTTTCCGGTACTCGGGGTATGTTATGGCGCACAGTATTTTGCGCAGCATTCAGGGGGGGAAGTAATTCCTTCAACAATACGCGAATATGGGCGTGCAAATCTTCTGTATATCGATGAAAGCAATTCTCTGTTGAAGAATATTCCAAAAGGGTCGCAGGTGTGGATGTCGCATGGTGATACTATTTCCGAAATCCCCGCCGGATTTGAAGTAATTGCAAGTACAGATACTGTTGAAGTAGCTGCTTTCCATATCAAGGGAACAAAGTCTTACGGGATTCAGTTCCATCCGGAAGTTACACATAGTACTGATGGAAAACAATTACTTGAAAACTTCCTGGTGGATATCTGCGGATGCAGCCGGGACTGGACCCCCGACTCGTTTGTTGAAAGCACTATTGCTTCGTTGCGCGGGAAAATAGGAAACGATAAAGTAGTTCTTGGCCTGTCCGGAGGAGTAGATTCGTCGGTAGCGGCAGTACTTTTACATAAGGCTATCGGCACGAATCTTCATTGCATTTTTGTAGATAACGGACTGCTGCGTAAAGATGAGTTCCAGCAGGTGCTTGATTCCTATCAGCATATGGGATTAAATGTAAGGGGGGTAGATGCTAAAGACCGCTTTATCAGTCAGCTTACCGGCATAAAAGAGCCCGAACAGAAACGTAAGATAATCGGCAGGGTATTCATTGAAATATTTGATGATGCGGCACATGAGGTTAAAGATGTTAAGTGGCTGGGGCAAGGCACTATATATCCTGATGTAATTGAATCTGTTTCCGTTAAAGGGCCTTCGGCAACTATTAAATCGCATCATAATGTAGGTGGCTTGCCAGACTTTATGAAGCTGAAGGTAATTGAACCGCTCAACACTCTTTTTAAAGATGAAGTGAGAAAAGTGGGTAAAGCGCTGGGTATCGACGATATTATCCTCAGCCGTCATCCTTTCCCGGGGCCGGGGCTGGCAATCCGCATACTTGGAGAAATTACTGCTGAAAAAGTTGCCATTCTTCAGGAAGCTGATTCCATATATATTAACAATCTTAAAACCTCCGGCTGGTATGATAAGGTATGGCAGGCAGGAGCAATCTTTCTTCCGGTTCAATCAGTTGGGGTGATGGGGGATGAGCGCACATACGAAAACGTGATCTGCCTCCGTGCGGTAGGTTCCGTAGACGGAATGACTGCTGACTGGAGCCACCTTCCCTATGAACTGCTTGCCAAAATCTCCAATGAGATCATCAATAATGTCAAAGGGATCAACCGGGTGGTTTACGACATCAGTTCAAAGCCGCCGGCTACTATTGAATGGGAGTAGAAAATACGAAATATCATAATCAGCTCCGTACTTTTTTAAGGATCTTAAACGAGTATCCCCAGGACGGTCAGCTTTCGCGCTTTTTGCCGGTCTTTTTCAGGGCGAACAGGCAGATGGGGGCAGGCGACCGGCGTACTGCAAGCAGGCTGCTGTATAATTATTTCAGGCTGGGAAAAGCTTGTTCAGCACTGCCTCCCGAAGAGCGGCTGATGCTTGCAGAATTTCTTTGCAATAATACAGCGGACCCGTTTTTAGGCCAGTTTTCTCCCGCGCTTAATGATAAAGCGGGTCAGCCTGTTGAAGAAAAGATAGCGCTTCTCGAAAATGGTAATTATGGGTTTAAGACAGAAGATGTTTTTCCCTTTCACCAGCACCTCTCAAAGGGAATAGACCTGCATGATTTCATCAAATCATTTTTTATTCAGCCTGATCTCTTTATCCGGATACATCCGGGGAAAGAACACGTTATAAAATCGAAGCTTGCAGATGAAGGGATCCCATTTACAGAGATAGCAGAACATACACTTGCTTTACCCAACCGGACCAAACTTGATCAGTTATTCCCTTCTGACCGTGGGAATCCGCCGGGATTCGAGGTACAGGACCTGTCGTCTCAGCGAACAGGCGATTTTTTCAAACCAGCCAGGTATGATTACTGGTGGGATTGCTGTGCAGCTTCCGGTGGTAAATCATTGCTCCTGTTCCATCAGCAACCAGAAATTAAGCTGCTGGTATCTGATCTTCGCGACAATATTCTGGACAATCTGGATGAACGTTTCAGGAACGCAGGCCTTAATAAATATCAGAAAAAAGTTCTCGACCTCACTAAAGACCCTCAGCTATTTCTGCATAATTACGAATTCGACGGAATTATTTTCGATGCTCCTTGTACCGGTTCTGGCACCTGGGGCCGCAGTCCGGAGCTGACCAGCCAGTTCAAAGGATCAAAAATTGCTGCATTTCAACGTCTCCAGCGATCCGTCGCCGGTAATGTGATCAGATATCTTAAGCCAGGTAAACCACTTGTTTATATCACCTGTTCTGTCTTCAGGGAAGAAAACGAAGAGAATGTAGAGTTCTTTATTAAAAACTTTGGTCTAAAGCTCGAAGAACAGCAGATCATTAAAGGATATGATAAAAAAGCGGATACGATGTTTGTTGCACGCCTTGTAAAATAAAATACTATTTTTACTTCATAGCTTCTATGTGTCAAAGATTCAAAACATTACCAGGTACAACAAAGTACGCCCTAAATCCCTGTATTTGATCTGAATAACTTAATTGCAATAGCCAGCAGGATCACACCAAAAGCTTTACGGAGGACACTCAGTCCCGATTTGCCAAGTAAACGCTCTACTACTACTACATTTTTAAGAACAAAATACACGAATACCATATTCAGGATGATGGCCACCAGGATATTCTGCGTGTCGTATTCTGATCTGAGAGAAAGGAGGGTGGTAATGGTACCGGCACCTGCGATCAGGGGAAATGCTAGGGGTACAATGGATATAGTTTCAGGGACTTCTTCCTTGAAGAAGTTAATCCCCAGGATCATCTCCATAGCAATAAAAAATATCACTAATGAACCTGCAATGGCAAAGGAAGCTACATCAAGGCCGATGATCTTCAGTAACTGGGTTCCAAGAAAAAGGAAAAGGATCATCAGAATGGTTGACACAATAGTGGCCTTTTCTGATTGTATATAGCCGGCTTTTTTCCTGAGTTCGATAACAACAGGGATAGAGCCGATAATATCTATGATAGCAAACAGGATCATCGTTATTGTTATGATCTGTTTATGATCGAATTTTAAATATTCTTCCATGAGTTCACGAACTTTGAGATGCAAAGATATTAAAGTTTGGGTACACACCTGTAAAAGCAAAAAGGTTTCGGGAGTGCCGAAACCTTTAGATATTATTTCCTTTATAGTTTATTATTCCAGTTCCGGTTTGGGTGGATCAACAGGGAGAACGACTTTATGCTCATTCCTGATTATTGAATGCTTTTTGCCGTAGGTGTAATATAAAATTAAAC
>JAATFW010000007.1 GCA_015654985.1 Sphingobacteriales bacterium
GAATCATCTCGCATGATTCCTTTTTTGGTAGCGGGGGCCAGACTCGAACTGACGACCTTCGGGTTATGAGCCCGACGAGCTACCAACTGCTCCACCCCGCACTGTTTTTTTCCTCTTTAAACTTTGAAATTGATCCCCGGAAGGCCTTTTTCTTTAATGCTGATTAACGATCAGCACCGTTTGAATTGGACTGCAAAGATAAATTTCGTTTCTTTGCAGTCCAAATATATTTTAAAATTTTTTTTCATGACACATAAAGCCGGATTTGTGAGTATTGTAGGGAAGCCAAACGCAGGAAAATCTACCCTGATGAATGCGCTGGTGGGCGAAAAGATCTCGATCATCACTCCCAAGGCCCAGACCACACGTCATCGTATTCTGGGAATTGTCAATGAACCCGACTATCAGATCGTATTTTCAGACACCCCCGGAGTGATCAAACCGCAGTACGGCCTCCAGGAAAGTATGATGCATGTGGTAACTGATTCCCTCGTCGATGCGGATATCATTCTGCTGGTAACCGATATAAACGAACGTTACGACGAGGCTGATGTAATTGAAAAACTCAAAGGAACTCTCTCTCCTGTTGCGGTGATCATTAATAAGATTGATACCTCTACCCAGGAAGATGTGTTTACCAAAATTGAATTCTGGAAAGAACAACTAAATCCCACGGCAGTTTTTGCCGTTTCTGCCCTGCTCGATCATAATGTTAAATCAGTGATGGAGTTTATTCTCGACTCGCTTCCCGAACATCCGGCATATTACGAAAAAGATGCCCTTACCGACAGAAACGAGCGTTTCTTTGTATCAGAAATGATCAGGGAAAAGATCTTCAAGCTTTACCAGAAGGAAATCCCTTACAGTACAGAAGTGATCATTACCGAATTTAAAGAAGAAGAAAAGATCAACAGGATAAGCGCTGAAATTATAGTAGAGCGCGATTCCCAAAAGAACATCCTCATCGGCACAGGAGGCGAAATGCTTAAAAAAGTTGGAACTTATGCCCGTAAAGACATGGAAGAATTCCTTCAGAAAAAAGTATTTCTCCAATTGTTTGTTAAAGTGATACCCGACTGGCGCAACAGAAAAAATTACCTGAAACAGTTTGGATACGAAAGCTGATTTAAGGGGAAAGGGGAAAGCTTAAAGCAGAAAGGGGAAAGCAGAAAGCAGAAAGGTAAAAGCAGAAAGGTGGAAGCAGAAAGCAAAAAGGTGGAAGCAGAAAGCTTAAAGAGTAAAGTAATAATTAAACAAAAAACAAAAAGGAGTCTCAGAAATACACGAAATATTATGATCACCATATCCTGATACTTGTGTCCTGATACTTGATACCAAATAAAATATGAGTAATATAGTAGCAATAGTAGGGCGGCCTAATGTAGGAAAGTCCACTTTATATAATCGTCTTACAGAGTCGAGAAAAGCGATTGTAGACGATATGAGCGGAGTAACGCGCGACCGCCATTACGGAGTTGCTGAATGGATCGGTAAAACATTCACGGTAGTAGACACCGGCGGTTATGTAGCCAACTCAGAAGACGTGTTCGAAGCAGCTATCCGCGAACAGGTAATGATCGCCATCGAAGAGGCTACAGTAATTCTGTTCCTGGTAGATGTTACCACCGGAATTACCGATCTTGACGACAGCATTGCTGACGTTTTGCGCAGAAGCAACAAGCCTGTATTTATCGTGGCCAATAAGGTCGACAACAACCAGCTTCTGAATGATACCCACGTTTTCCATAGTTTTGGCCTTGGCGAAATTTACCCGCTCTCTTCCATGACCGGGTCGGGCACAGGAGAATTACTTGATGAAGTGGTTAAACAGTTCAAAGAAGACCAGCAGGAAGGTTCTCAGCTTCCTAAATACGCCATTGTAGGCAGGCCTAACGTAGGTAAATCTTCTCTTATCAATGCATTGCTGGGCAAAGAAAGGAACATCGTTACCCCTATCGCCGGAACTACGCGCGATTCAATTCACATTCATTACAACCAGTTCGGACATGAATTTATGCTGATAGACACTGCCGGGCTCAGAAAAAAGACCAAGGTCAAAGAGAATATAGAATTCTATTCTGTAATGCGCACCATTAAGGCACTGGAAGAAGCCGATGTCATCATCCTGATGATCGATGCCGTTGAAGGGATCGAATCGCAGGATATTAACATTTTCCATCTCGCAGAAAAAAATAAAAAGGGAATTGTTATCCTGATCAATAAGTGGGACCTGATCGAAAAGACTCATAAAAGCACCAAAGAATTTGAAGAGCAGATAAAACAACGTCTCGCTCCCTTCACCGATGTGCCCATCGTTTTTACCTCCGTAACAGAAAAGCAGCGGATTTTTAAAGCAATAGAAGCCGCCGCAAAAGTTTACGAAAGCAAGATCAGGAAAGTTCCTACTTCTAAACTCAATGAGATCATGCTTCCGGTAATTGAAAACTATCCTCCGCCATCACTCAAGGGAAAATATGTAAAGATCAAATATATTACGCAGCTTAATGGCTCTTCTCCGATATTTGCGTTCTTCTGCAACCTTCCGCAATACATCAGGGAGCCCTACAGAAGATTTATTGAGAATAAGCTGAGAGAACATTTTGATTTCAGCGGTGTTCCTATTCAGGTATATTTCCGTCAGAAGTAACATTAACAGTATGAAAACGTCACTTATTATTTATGTATTCGCTTTATGTATTTCCTTCGCAGCCTGTAACAACGGTAAACGCCAGGAAACAGACGATAAAGATTCTATAGAGGCTGTAAGATCTGCCGATTCAATGCTTCAGAACGAACTTAATGCCGATACACCAGCCAGCAGCCTGCAGGATAGTGTAGATACTATCGGAGAAGACAATACAAAAGCCAAATAATGTCCATCAGATCACGGTTGCTTTAATACTTCAAGCGACCGTGCTATTACAGTATCCTCCGAATTCAAAACTTTCTGAAAGCCCTCCTCCCCGAAGTAATACCTGGCAAGCATGGCTTTAAGGTCGGTGTTGATATGTCTGGCTGCAACTTTAAAAAGCGTATCATTATACTTCACTCCTTTTGCTGAAGCCAGAGAAAGAAGCTGATGATAATGCCTGTCTTTTAAGGAAAAACTATGGATAAAATCGTTGAGCGAAGAAGGCTGTTCTTCCTTAATAAGAGTGGTATACAGAAAATCATTAAGCACCCCTTTGGCATTCAGATTAAAATACAGATCATTATACCCTACAGTATCAAGCGGTACGTAAACATCAGGCATAATTCCTCCCCCGCCGTATATCAGGTGGCCTGAAGCTGTTTTATATATTTTACCTTTCTTATAAAGGCTGTCTATAAGATGTTTTCTGTCTGAGCTAAGCTCTCCATTCTTATACCGGTTCAACACTTCTTCATAATAAGCGCCGGCGCCGTGCTCATACGACCGCTGGATTGAACGTCCCGAAGGAGTATAATACCGCGCTACTGTTAAATTAAGGGCAGAACCATCCCCAAAATTAAACTGTTCCTGCACCAGTCCTTTACCAAATGAGCGGCGTCCTATAATGGTCCCCCGGTCAAGGTCCTGTATCGCCCCGGCAACAATTTCACTGGCCGAAGCAGTATTCTCATCAATAAGAACCACAAGTTTTCCGTTTTGAAATTTACCTTCCGGAGTAGAAAAATAATCCGTTCGCGGCTCATGCAGGCCCTGGGTATAAACGATCAGCTTTTTATCAGGAAGAAACTGGTCAGACAGAGCTGTAGCAGCATTAAGATAGCCCCCGCCGTTTTCCCTGAGATCAAGGATCAGGCTCTTCATCCCCATCTGCTTCAGGCGGTCAAGTTCTGTAATAAAATCTTCATCGGTACGCGATCCGAATTTACTGATCTTTATATAGCCGATCTTATCTCCCAGCAGGTACGCCGCATCAATACTGCTTACTATTATTTTATCCCTTAAAACAGAGATCATCTTAACAGCCGGAAGGCCCGGCCGCCTTACTGTAAGCAATACAGAAGTACCTCTCCTGCCACGAATAAGCTCTATAATTCTTTTTGAAGTAATACCGGTTCCCGCAATCTTAATTTTATTTATTTGAATGATCCGGTCGCCTGTTCTCAGTCCCGCTTTTGCTGCCGGCCCGCTTTTATTAACTCCTGTAACCAGCAAAGTATCGTTTAAAAGATGGTACTCTATCCCGATTCCGTTATAGTTTCCTTCAAGGTCTTCAGAAAGCTGTTGGGCGTCAACAGGAGGAAGGTATGCTGAATGAGGATCAAGCCCTTTTAGGATATCGTTAATAGCCAGGTTTTGCAGCGAATCAACATTTACAGGATCTACGTAATTATCCTTGATCAGGCTGATAACCTGGTCTACCTTCTCTTCACGGCCACCCGGCAAAAAAGGAATAAAAGTACCGTTTCGTGAATTTCCACTCTCCTTTTGAAATTTTGGTCCCAGGACCATTCCCAGTATTAAAGTACCGGCATAACAACCCGCAATTACTAAATTATTCCTTGTCGACAAAGCTCTGATTATTTCCCTGCTAAATTACTACAACGGTTGGTAATATTAGTTTAAACTTTGAGAAATTTGTTTTATGTTCAATTTCGTCCGAACACTATATAAATCAACAGAATCAGGTCCCTGCCGACCTTTTCCTGATTAATTCAATGAATGGAATAAAACAAAAAGGGCCTTTTTGTTGCCTGATATATTCAGATAATTTTATAATATCGCCGGGCAACAAAAATCAGGATATTCAGTTAACTAATATTATTAAAAGCCTGTGCTGAAACGGCTGGCAAAGAATGGGAAGATAACAATGCACGAAATAGAACCTTTTTATCGCTGGCGCGACGACTATGTGGCAGCAGAGGATGAACGATCTCCTTTTTATCAAACCGAATACAGTGAATTCGAGTTTGATAAAATGATCTATAACTATTACATCCATCCTCAATGGGATTACTTTGGATCTCAAACTCTTTATATAAAGATCCTTTTTGCCGATTACGAAAAACAATACGCCATCATAGAATTTATCGGGGAGTGGAATGATACCATTTACAATGACATCATGCTGCTTAAGCGGGAAATTATTGAACTGATGATGCATGAAGGAATTAATAAGTTTATCCTCCTGGGCGAAAACATTTTAAACTTTCATGCCTCCGACGACCTTTATTACGAAGAGTGGTTTCAGGATGTAGAGGATGGATGGATTGCAGCAATCAACTTCAGGGATCATGTGATCGATGAATTTAAACGCTCTAACATAGATTACTATATTAACTTCGGAGGTTCCCTTGACAGTATTGATTGGCGCGGCCTCAAGCCGGTTCAGCTTTTTAAAAAAGTGGAAGAGCAATTAATGAAGCGCTTAAATTAAAGTATCTCTCCATCCTGCTTATTTTATATTTACAGCGGATCTTTATAGCTTACAGTGAATCTTTATAGTAGTCAATCATCAAAACAGTAGTCAATTACAAACATTCATCAGAAGCAACTTATCCCCAAACCTGCTGTTTCCGCTGTCATGGACAAAACCGTACCCTCCATCATGAGAGCCTGCCTCAGGTACTGCAAGACCATTCCGGCATTTGCTTTTCATCAAATTATATCGCACCTTTGTACTGCTTATTGAGAAAGACGGAGGGAGTAGACCCTGCGAAGTCTTAGCAACCTGTGCTTACAAGGTGCTACATTCTATTCTTTACACAGCTACACGGCGTAAAGAGAAGATAAGTTAAAGTCAGAATCCGAAGGATTTTCGAAAATAAGCGGGATTTTGTGAGTTGCAGGTTGCAGGTTGTGTGTTCCGGGAAAGATTGTCCGCAAAGATATTTTTCCTTTTAACCGTCATCCAGGAGCCTTCAACCCACAACAGACAACCCACAACAGACAAATGGATATAAGGAAAGAACTTGAAAAACGCATCCTGGTAATTGACGGCGCTATGGGGACAATGATCCAGCGCTATCAGCTTACCGAGGAAGATTTTCGTGGAGAGCGGTTTAAAGATCATCCCTGTGATGTACAAGGCAACAACGACCTTCTAAACCTCACAAGGCCCGATGTGATCAGGGAGATCCATGCCCTGTATATGGAAGCAGGTGCTGATATTATTGAAACCAACACATTCAGTACGCAGCGGATCTCCATGGCTGATTACCAGATGGAGCACCTCTCCTATGAGCTGAGCTATGAAGGGGCACGCATTGCCAAAGAAGCAGCAACAGAATTCACCCTTAGAGATCCTCACAAACCCCGCTTTGTGGCAGGTGCCATCGGCCCTACCAACCGCACGGCATCCATGTCGCCCGATGTAAACGATCCCGGATACCGGGCAGTTACTTTCGACGATCTTGTGACGGCCTATGACGAGCAAATCAGAGGGCTGGTAGACGGAGGCGCCGACCTGTTGCTTATTGAAACCATTTTCGATACGCTGAATGCAAAGGCTGCCGTTTATGCCATCAAACAATACGAACAGCTTCTTAACAGAAAACTGGAAATCATGATTTCCGGGACCATTACCGATGCCAGCGGACGTACTTTATCGGGCCAGACGGTTGAAGCCTTTCTCAACTCATTAAGTCATGGTAACCTGTTAAGTATCGGGCTCAACTGTGCCCTGGGCGCTAAAGAAATGCGCCCGCATATAGAAGAGCTGTCGCTAAAAGCACCCTGTTACGTATCTGCGTACCCTAATGCCGGCCTTCCCAATGAATTCGGCGCTTATGATGAAGTACCCCACGAAACCGCACACCTGCTCGATGATTTCATGGCAAACGGTTTTGTAAATATTGTTGGCGGCTGCTGCGGAACTACCCCCGAACATATAAGCTGTATTGCCGAAAGGGCTGCTCAATATCCGCCCAGAAAAATCCCCAAAGTAAAGCCCTGGCTGCGCTTAAGCGGATTAGAGCCCGTTACGGTTACTCCCGAAAGTAACTTCGTTAATATCGGCGAACGAACCAATATTACCGGTTCACCCAAATTTTCAAAACTCATTCTCAATGGCGATTACGAAAGTGCCCTCGCTGTAGCCCGCCAACAGGTAGAGGGCGGCGCCCAGGTTATCGATGTAAACATGGATGAGGGGATGCTCGATTCGGAAGCGGCCATGACGAAGTTTCTCAACCTCATTGCCTCCGAACCTGATATAGCCAAACTACCCATCATGGTAGACTCCTCCAAATGGAGCGTCATAGAATGCGGGCTAAAATGCCTGCAGGGCAAAGGAATCGTAAATTCCATTTCCCTGAAAGAAGGCGAAGAGAAGTTTATTTACAGCGCTAAAAAGGTACTCCAGTACGGTGCGGCAGTAGTGGTGATGGCTTTTGACGAACAGGGCCAGGCCGACAGTTACGAACGGCGCACCGAAATATGTAAACGTTCGTACGATATCCTGGTAAACCAGATAGGTTTTCCACCCCAGGATATTATTTTCGACCCCAATATCCTGACCGTAGCTACCGGGCTTGAAGAGCATAACAACTATGCGGTCGACTTTATAAACGCTACCCGCTGGATCAAGCAAAATCTTCCCCTGGCAAAAGTAAGCGGCGGGGTTTCTAACATCTCCTTCTCTTTCCGCGGAAATAATGTGGTACGCGAAGCCATGCATTCGGCATTCCTTTATCACGCCATAAAAGCCGGACTGGATATGGGCATTGTAAACGCAGGGATGCTGGAGGTTTACGAAGAGATCCCTAAAGAACTTTTAGAACGGGTAGAAGACGTTCTCCTCAACCGCCGGCCCGATGCTACCGAGCGGCTGGTAGATTTTGCGGAAACGGTAAAAGCCAAAGGTAAAGTAGCCGTAAGGGATGAAGAGTGGAGGAAGAAACCGGTTGAAGAACGGCTTTCTCACTCCCTTGTAAAAGGGATTATAGAATATCTCGACGAAGATGTGGAAGAGGCCAGACTAAAATACGACCGTCCCCTGCAGGTAATAGAAGGCCCCCTGATGAACGGCATGAACATCGTGGGCGACCTTTTCGGCGCCGGCAAAATGTTCCTGCCGCAGGTAGTTAAATCTGCCCGCGTAATGAAAAAAGCGGTAGCATATCTCCTTCCCTTCATTGAAGCCGAAAAGCTTAAAAATCCTGAAGATCACAGTTCCAGCTCTGCCGGAAAGATCCTGATGGCAACCGTTAAGGGAGATGTGCACGACATAGGAAAAAATATCGTAGGGGTAGTTCTGGCCTGCAATAATTTTGAAGTGATCGATATGGGAGTGATGGTGCCCGCTCAGAACATCATACAGAAGGCAAAAGAAGAAAATGTGGATATTATAGGCCTGAGCGGACTGATCACTCCTTCTCTTGACGAAATGGTTCACTTTGCCAAAGAAATGGAGCGCGAAGGGTTCAAAATTCCGCTTCTGATAGGAGGTGCAACCACTTCGAGGATACACGCTGCCGTTAAAATTGATCCCAATTATTCCGGGGCAGCCATCCATGTGCTTGATGCATCAAGAAGCGTCAGCGTTTGCAGTAACCTGATGAATGCTGAACTGCGCGATTCTTACATACAGAACGTTAAGGAAGAATATGCGAAAGCAAGAGAAGCACATTTAAACAAACGCTCCGACAAACGCTACAAAAGTATCCGTGAAGCAAGGGAAAACCGCTTCAAAATCAACCTGAACGGTGCGATAGCCCCTCCTCCTTCATTTTTGGGAACAAAGGTTTTCAGCGACTTCCCGCTGGAAGAATTAGTCCCCTATATCGACTGGACTCCTTTCTTTCACACCTGGGAGCTCCGCGGAAGCTATCCTAAAATATTCAACGACCCTGTAGTGGGAACCGAAGCGAAAAAACTGTTCGACGACGCCCGGAAGCTGCTGCAACGCATCGTAGACGAAAAGCTGCTCACTGCTAAAGCCGTTATTGGCTTCTGGCCCGCAAACTCTGTGGGAGATGATATTGAGTTGCAGGTTGACAATGATGAGTTGAAGGTTGAAGGTTGCGGGTTGAAGGACAGTCACGGGTTGAAGGTTGAAGGTTGCGGGTTGAAGGACAGTCATGAGTTGAAGGTTGAAGGTTGCGGGTTGAAGGACAGTCATGAGTTGAAGGTTGAAGGTTGCGGGTTGAAGGACCCGGCTAACGGCAATCCGTCTCAGCTTGCAAACGGTTCAATCCAGAATGAAACCCACAGCTCACAATCTGTAACTCTCAACTCTCAACCCGCAACTCACAACTCACAATCTGCAACTTACGACCCGCAACCCGCAACCCGCAACCCGCAACCCATAATCATCCACACCCTGCGGCAGCAGGCGGAAAAGGCGGCAGGCGAACCCTATTACGCTCTGTCAGACTTTATCGCCCCCAAAGAATCAGGGATCAAAGATTATTTCGGAGGTTTTGCCGTAACAGCAGGTATCGGTTGCGACGAACTGGTAGCCCGTTTTGAGAAAGACCACGATGACTATAACAGCATCATGACAAAAGCGCTCGCCGACCGCCTGGCTGAAGCATTCGCAGAGAAAATGCACGAATTGGTGCGCACCGAATACTGGGGCTATGCAAAGGATGAGAAATTAAAAAGCGAAGATCTGATAAAAGAGCGCTACCAGGGTATCCGCCCGGCGCCCGGCTATCCGGCCTGTCCCGATCATACAGAAAAGCGCACCCTGTTCAGACTGTTAAACGCAGAGGAAAACGCCGGGATACACCTCACCGAAAGCTTAGCGATGTACCCTGCATCCTCCGTCAGCGGCTTCTACTTTTCGCATCCCCAATCCCGCTATTTCGGCCTTGGCAAAATAACAAAAGATCAGGCCGAAGACTATGCCCGCCGCCGGAACGAACCCCTGGAAGAAGTAGAGAAATGGCTGGGACCGAATCTTGCATATTAAAGTTGAAGGTTGTAAGTTGCGGGTTGAAAGAAATGACAAATGGCATGAACTACGTTAATCTGGACGTCTGGAAAGAGGCACGAAACCTCGTTACAAACATATATACCATTACAAATTCTTTTCCAAAGGAAGAGCAATTTGGTTTAATAAGTCAAATCAGGAGATGTGCAGTTTCCATACCTTCAAATATAGCTGAAGGATGCGGACGTTATCATAAAAAAGACAGCATTCATTTTTTCTTTATAGCCAGAGGATCATTATATGAACTGGAAACCCAGCTTTACTTAAGCTTCGATTTACACTTTTTGCCAAAAACTCACCTGCAGGATTCGTTACAAAAACTCGAAACTGTTAGAAAACTTTTAAACGGATTTATCCGGTATTATAACGGAAATCCGGATCCCGCAACTTACAACCCACAACCTGCAACTCAATGAAAATTACCGATCACATAACCCACGCCAACGGCAAAACCCTCTTCTCATTCGAACTGCTTCCCCCGATCAAGGGGCAGAGCATTCAGCAGATCTATAATGCGATAGATCCGTTAATGGACTTTAACCCCCCGTTTATCGATGTTACCTATCTTAGAGAAGACTACATTTATAAGCAGCATGAAAGCGGCTTATTAGAAAAAGTAGCTTACAGGAAACGTCCGAGTACCGTAGCAACCTGTGCAGCCATCATGAACAGGTATAAGGTAGATGCTGTACCACATTTAATTTGCGGGGGATTTACCAGGGAAGAAACCGAAAACGCGTTGATCGACCTTCAGTTCCTGGGGATAGATAACGTTCTGGTATTGCGGGGCGATGCACGGAAAAGCGACAGTGCCTTTATCCCTACACCGGGCGGCTATTCCTATGCATCTGAACTGCTGCAGCAGGTTACAGATATGAATACCGGGAAATACCTGCATGCCGATATAGAAAGTTCGGAGAAAACCGATTTCTGTATAGGCGTGGCCGGGTATCCCGAAAAGCACTTTGAATCGCCCAACCTCGATACCGATTTCAAATATCTTAAGCTTAAAGTTGACCTGGGAGCTAATTTCATTGTTACCCAGATGTTTTTCGATAATCAGAAGTATAAGGCTTTTGTTGATAAATGCAGGGCTAATGGCATCAACGTCCCTGTTATTCCGGGATTAAAGCCTATCACCAACAGCAAGCAACTGATTAGTTTACCAAAAACTTTTCATCTTGATATCCCTCTCGAACTGAGCGAGGCTGTACAGAAGTGCAAATCAGAAAAAGAGGTAAAAGAGGTTGGTATTGAGTGGATGATCGAACAATGCAGGGGACTGAAGGAATTGGGAGCGCCGGTATTACATTTTTATACTATGGGCAACCCTGAACCTACCAGGCGTATTGCCAGTGCTGTTTTTTAACGGGGAAGGTACCTGAAACATTTTAAGAACATTCCCAAAGATTTCGGCGGAAGCAGGAAGATAATCCGGTACCGGATGGTACCCAATGGCACAATGAACCCGCAATGAACCTACAATGAAGCCACCTTTTAATAAAAGGAAGGTGGCTTCATTGCAGGTTCATTGCGGGTTCTATATGGCTTCAGCTATTAACTCTCTGCAATCATTTTATAAGCTCTGGTCCAACTTTCCAACGTCCTGTTTGCGTTCATCAGGGCAGAAGCTTCTATGTTTTGCAGAAATTCCATCTTTACCCTATTAAAAACTTTCTAAATTCGTTAAAATCCGCTTTAATTTCAACAGTCTGTTTGGATTTTCCTTCAAGGGCTTTTACCTGACCGGGAATTTCTATATTGTCTGCTATATTCCCTTCGTAAATATCGGGAAATTTACAGGGATGGGCTGTGGATAGAAATACCGCAGTACTATTATAATCACCGGATTCTTCCCGGTAATCAGCAATAGCTCTCCAGGCGATAGCGGTATGGGGACATACCACATAATTATAGTTTTGAAAAACTTCGGGAACAGCTTCGCGGGTTTGTTCGTCCGTATAGCTTAAGGCCGTAACCACTTTCTTTACTTCCTGCAGGTCATCTTTAAACAGGTTCATAATGCGTACCCAGTTACTCGGATCTCCTACATCCATGGCATTGGAAAGGGTTGCTACAGAAGGCTTTGGTTCATATTGCCCCGACTTAAAAAAGGAGGGAACAGTGTCGTTTACATTGGTGGCAGCAATGAACTGCTTTACCGGAAGCCCCATTTTCCAAGCCAGCAATCCGGCTCCGATGTTTCCAAAGTTACCACTGGGTACTGAAAATACTACGTCTGTTTTGCCTTCCCGCTTCAATTGGGCATAAGCATTGAAATAATAAAAAGTCTGAGGGATAAGCCGTGCTATATTAATGGAATTAGCAGAGGTAAGACGGAATTTTTCATTCAGCTCTTTATCCGTAAAGGCCTGCTTTACCAGGGCCTGGCAGTCGTCGAATGTACCGTCAACCTCAATTGCCCGTATATTCTGCCCGTTTGTTGTTAACTGAAGCTCCTGTATCGGGCTTACTTTCCCTTTTGGGTAAAGTATGGTAACCTGTGTATTTGGAACTCCTAAAAATCCCAGAGCTACGGCTCCCCCGGTATCTCCGGATGTTGCAACCAGCACATTCAGCATCTTCTCTCCCTCTTCCATGAAGTAACTCATTACCCGGCTCATAAAGCGGGCGCCAAAGTCTTTAAAGGCCAGAGAAGGGCCATGAAAGAGTTCGAGTACATACGTGTTGCTGTTTAGCCTGAGTACGGGGGCCGGAAAATTAATGGCATCTTCAATAATTGCGTTTAAGTCCCTTTCGGGAATAGCTCCCTGCAAAAGATCACCGGCTACTTTAAAGGCTATTTCCGTAAGTGAAAATTTCTCTATATTACCGATAAAATCAGCATCGGGTGCGGGAATAGATACCGGCATATAAAGTCCCTTATCCTGGGGCATACTGTTAAATACCGCTTCCTTAAAATCTACTGTCAGATTGGGATTGTTGGTGCTATAGAGTTTCACGTCGTCGTCGTCGTTTTAGTTATGCGTTATGTATTATGGGTTATGAGTTATGAGTTATGTATTATGAGTTATGGGTTTCCAGCTATTTTACAAAAATCGATTTAAATATACAACATGTGATGTTGCGGGTCAAAGTAATGGATCGGGAATATGTTGTACAGTTTATGAGTTTCGGCGATTGCTTTGGCAGAGTTAGAATACGGATACGGAAAAGTTATATTCTTCAGAGAGTTCCGGATATTGCTATAATAATTCATCACTCATAATTCATAACTCATCACTCATAATTCATAATTCATAATTCATAATTCATCACTCATAACATAGTTCATAACACCTTCGGTCCTTCTCCGTTTACGGGTGATACATATGCCAGGCTCCGGATGTTAAGGGAAGATAAATGGCGCTGAATTGTTCCGGTAATCCTGTGCGCGGTACCGGCATCCTTTGCAAAGGAGAATACAGACGGGCCAGACCCGGAGATGCCAAAGCTTATCGCGCCTGTTTCCATGGCTTTCTCTCTCAGGATATAAAAATCGGGGATGAGGATCGAGCGGACAGGCTCTACCAGAACGTCCTTCATGCTTCTTCCTATCAGGTCAATGTCTTTCATAAACAACCCGCTAACCAGTCCGGCTACATTGCCCCACTGTGTAACGGCATCCTTAAGCAGAACTTTACTGCGGATCATCTGCCGGGCATCGCGGGTTGGAACATCCACATCAGGAAAGACAATGGCGCAATATAAAGATTCGGGATAGGGAAGCTTAATCAGGTCGAGCGGCTCATAGCTTCGGATCAGTACAAAGCCACCAAGCAGGGCTGGGGCTACGTTATCGGCATGGCCAAACCCGCAGGCAAGTTCTTCGCCTTTCATGGCAAAGGGAACCAGCTCTTTCGGGGTTAAGGGATTACCGAGCAATGTATTGACAGCAAACAGACCGGCTACGGTACTTGCTGAACTCGAGCCCAGGCCACTGCCTATAGGCATCTTTTTATGAAGCTCAATTTCAAGGCCAATATCGGTGCGGTTTATATCGCGGAGATAATGCTGCACACTGGCACTTACCGTGTTTTTAGCAGCATCAAGGGGAAGACGGCCATCATCGCCGGTGATTTTTGTGATGATTATGCCAGGCTCATCTTTCCTTTTCATTATTACTTCGTCGCCCGGAGCATCAACTGCAAAACCGAGGACATCAAAGCCACATACTACGTTGGCAACAGTAGCGGGAGCAAAAACTCTGATCGATTCTTTCATGTTTAAATCCGCTCAGCGGACTCTATGTTATTACTTAATTATTATATTATGGGTTGCGGGTTGTAAGTTGCGGGTTGCGGGTTGTGAGTTGTAAGTTATGGGTTGCAAGTATAAAACGCCTGCAATTCTTTTTTTTAAAAAATGTAACAGCCATTTTATCGTTAACATAACACTATTTACTACTTTCAACAACCTTCGAACTTCAAACACATTTCCAAGGTAACAATTATCAGCTATAAAATTTATTGTGTCTTTAAATCAATTTATTGAAATCACCGGAAGCCTGCAACCCGCAACTTTCAACCTTCAACCTTCAACCTGTACAACACATTTCAACTCTATGATTATCAGCTATAAAAACGTGTTGTATATTTAAATCAATTTTTTTTAATCGCTGGAAACCTTCAACTCACAACCTTCAACCTGCAACTCACAACCTTCAACCTGCAACTCACAACCTTCAACTCACAACCCGCAACTTTCAACCCACATCCCTTTTCACGCTCCTACATTTACAATATCGGCAAAAACGCCTGCGGCTGTTACCTCCGCACCGGCGCCAGGCCCCTTTACTACTAAAGGACGCTCCTTGTAGCGGTCGGTTGTAAAGGAGATAATATTATCACTGCCTGAAAGCATGTAAAAGGGGTGCGCTTCATCAACCATTTCCAGGGAGATGGAGACGTTGCCGTTTTCAAGCTTTCCTATATATCTTAATACTTTCCCATTGCTTCGGGCCCTGGCTTTAAGATCTTCAAAATATTCATTATTTACATTCAGTTCCTGATAAAACTCTTCCACAGACCCTGCATCAAGGCACGACTGGGGCAGCATATTCTGAATTTTGACATCTTCAGGTTCCAGGGCATAGCCAGCATCACGTGCAAGGATCAGCATTTTCCGCATAAAATCTGTTCCCCTGAGATCGTCCCTTGGATCTGGTTCGGTAAAGCCTTTTTCCTGTGCAAGTTTAACAATATCGTGAAATGTGGTATCGCCGTTAAAATTATTAAAAATAAAGGATATTGTACCTGATAAGATCGCTTCGATCCTGATCACCCTGTCGCCGCTCATCATCAGATCTTTAAGAGTACGGATGATCGGCAAGCCTGCCCCCACATTTGTTTCATAATAGAAATCGACACCATGTTTCCTTGCCAGGTTTCTGAAATGCTGGTATTGCTGGTAAGAAGATGAGTTGCCGATCTTATTACAGGTAACTACAGAAATGTTCGATTTGAAAACTTCTGCATAATGAGCAATTGGTTTCAGGCTGGCGGTGTTATCGACAAAAACAGCATTGGGAAGGTTAATCTCCTTCATCCTTGCTATAAAGAGTTCAAGACCGGCCGGTTCTCCGGATTCGTCAAGCGTTTGGGGCCAGTTCTGAAGTGAAAGGCCTTCTTCATCAAACACCATTTTACGTGTATTGCTGATGCCGATAACATTTACAAGGATTCCGTTTTGCCGTTGGAGGAAGTCTCCGTGTTCCTGCAGTTGTCTGAAAAGCGTCTTCCCAATATTTCCGGTACCCAGGCAGAATATATTGAGAGTCTTTTTAAGATCGGCATAAAAGGCATCATGGACTGCATTAAGGGCCTTCGCGAGGTCTACCCGTGAAATGATTACAGAAATATTATACTCTGAAGAGCCCTGGGCTATAGCACGAACATTGATCCCGTTTCTTCCCAGAGCATGGAAAAGCTTTCCTGAGATACCGGGAGTTTTCTTCATATTCTCGCCTACTATAGCGAGAACAGATAGTCCGTCTTCTATTACGGGGACTTCGATCTTTTTAGCTTCCAGTTCAAGTTCGAACTCCTGCTCCATGAGCATTTTCGCCTTCAGGGCATCTGCAGGGTTAACGGCAAAAGTGATGCTGTGTTCGGAAGAAGACTGGGTTATGAGGATAATGTTGATCTGTTCACGGGCGAGCAGGGAGAACAGCCGTCCGCTGAAACCAGCCTTTCCAACCATGCCGCTTCCTTCAAGATTGATGATGCTGATCTCGTTTATAGAAGAGATCCCCTTTACACTATGCTGCGATTCGCGGCTCTCATGACTTATTACCGTACCGGGGAATGAGGGCTCGAATGTATTACGGATCACAATCGGAATTTTCTTCATGAAGGCCGGAATCATCGTAGGGGGATAAATTACTTTGGCCCCAAAGTAGGAGAGCTCCATTGCTTCTGTATACGAAAGTTCTTTAAGAGGGAATGCTTTTTTTACCATCCGGGGATCGGCAGTCATCATCCCGTTGACGTCTGTCCATATCTGAATTTCTTCAGCACCAAGGGCGGAGCCAAAAATTGCGGCGGTATAGTCGCTTCCGCCACGGCCTAAAGTAGTGATGCGCCCTTCGTCGTTGCTGGCAATAAAACCGGTTACAAAGATCAGTTTCTCTTTGTTCTGCTCGTAAAAGTCGCGGATAAGCAATTCTGTTACCCTGGTTTGGACCCTGGCCTGGCCGAAACTGCTGTCGGTCTTAATTAATACCGACGCGTTAGCATATACAGAGGCCCCGAAGTGCTGTTCTGCTATTTTGCTGATCAGGAAGGTAGAACAGCGCTCGCCATAGCTCAGCACAAGATCATGAGTCCTCGGTGTGATTTCGCGCAGGCTTGAAATGCCCTGTAAGATATCTTCCAACTGGTTAAACAGGATCTTTAGTCTGGTAAATACAGGATTTTGCTGATGTACATCGAGCAGTGACTTGATAACTTCAAAATGCCGGCTTTCAAGCTCTGCTATATAGCCTGAGAAATCTTCCCCTGCCGCAGCTTTTGCAGCCATTGTTGAGAGAAGGTTTGTAACTCCCCCCATTGCAGATAATACGATCACCGGCTTTTGGCCTGCAGCAGTTTCATTTTTAAGAATGTCAATTAAAGTGCTGATGCTTTTAACTGACCCTACAGAGGTACCTCCGAATTTTAAGACTTTCATCAAATATAATATTAAAAAAAAACGCCTTCCCTTTAGCAGAGGAAGGCGTTTGCTGGTTTCTTGTATATTAAGATTATACCATGAACGATCTTCCTCCTGAGAATGATGTCCAGGTGGTGGTGATTGTTGTTGTAATGGTATAATTAATTTTAATCATTGTTTTTATTCGGGGTCTAAAATAAGCAGTTAATTTTGAAAAGAGCAAAACTTATTGCAATATTTTTAATTTTACCAATTCATGCGGGGATTAGTTATTAAGTCGACAGGTAGTTGGTACCATGTTTTAACCGGCAACGGAGAGATAAGGGATTGCAGGATCAAAGGCAAATTCCGGACAAAAGAGATTCAGACAACCAATCCCATTGCCGTGGGAGACCAGGTAGAGATCGAACTGGAACCCGATCAGGAAACGGGTGTAATTATCCGGCTGCACGAACGCCGGAACTACATCATCCGGAAATCTGTAAACCTGTCGAAGCAGGCGCAGATCATTGCTGCAAACCTGGACCAGGCTATGCTGGTGGTTACACTGGCATCTCCAAGAACTTCCCTGGGGTTTATCGACCGTTTCCTGGTTACTGCTGAGGCATATGATATTCCGGCGGGACTGATATTTAACAAACTGGACCTTTTTAGTGAAGAGGGGCTGGAAATACTGGAAGAATATGAAGCAATCTATACCGGCATCGGGTACCCCTGTTACCAGGTTTCGGCGCTTGAAGGTACCCATGTGGAACAGATTATGGAATTGCTCAAAGATAAAGTAACTTTATTCTCAGGCCATTCGGGGGTAGGGAAATCTACCCTGATCAATAAACTGATCCCGGGAGTTGGACTCAGAACAGGTGCCGTATCAGACTGGAGCGATAAAGGTCAGCATACTACTACTTTTGCAGAAATGCACCAGCTTCCCCAGGGCGGCTATCTGATCGATACCCCGGGGATCAGGGAACTTGGGGTTATTGATATTGAACCGCAGGAACTCGGGCATTTTTTTCCTGAGATACGGGAACGGATGAATGAATGCCGGTTTAATAACTGCAGGCATATTAATGAGCCGGGATGCGTAATAATAGAGGCCGTTGAAGAGGGTGAAATTGAGGCTTCAAGGTATGACAGTTACCTGAGTATTTATCATAAAAATGATACGAGAAGCTGAAAGGAGTAAGTTGAGGGTTGCAAGGATGTAACAGGGAAAGAAAGTCATTTATACTTACATTATCTGTATGAAAGATTTCGTAAAATTGCGGGAAGTCCTTTTGGCTTACAGGGATTCAAATTTTCATATAAAATAAATGAGAGCAGTTATTCAACGTGTTACTCAAGCTTCCTGCAAGGTAGACCTGAAAATCACAGGATCTATAAAAGCAGGACTTTTGATTTTATTAGGGATTGAGGATCCTGATACGATGGAAGATATTCAATGGCTGTCTCAAAAGATCGTTAACATGAGAATATTTGCTGATGAAAAAGGACTGATGAATAAATCTCTAATGGAAGCTGAGGGGGATATTTTACTTGTTTCTCAGTTTACCTTGTTTGCACAAACTAAAAAGGGAAACCGTCCGGGTTTCACCCGTGCAGCAAGGCCGGAAAAAGCCATTCCGCTTTATGAGCAGATGCTTGATGAACTGGAAAAACTTACCGGCAAAAAAACAGCCGCGGGCATTTTTGGAGCTGATATGAAAATAGAATTACTTAACGACGGACCGGTTACCATTATCATGGATACAAAGAACAGGGAGTAAGAGGTGTCATTATTTCGATCCTCCTGATTATCTAATTTATTTAATTCTTGAGATCAGTTCAATACAAGCCCTGCTGTTATGGTATGGGCATTTCCAGAAACCGGCCTTGTCCTCTCCTTCTATAACCGACTTATCACC
>JAATFW010000327.1 GCA_015654985.1 Sphingobacteriales bacterium
GCTATTATTCATCGGGTCTGGTATTAATAGTTAACTTTTAAACAATGAAGGGAGTTTGAAATGCTGTAATAATATTATATTATTTTGTTAAAATAGTATTATGTTGCTCCGGTCAAATCTCCTTTTATTGGGTTGTTTGTTTTACTGCACTGATTATCAGTTGTTTCTTACGTTAAAAGTAAAATTAATAATTCAAACATAGCAATCTTACTTAATATTATCAATATTAAAAAGAGTACTTATAAACCCAATTTGAGCGAACAGCAAAAGCCAGCTCTTTTATTCTGTTTAAGCCGATAGTTTCCAGGTCTAATATATATTGTGTTTTGTTAAAATACTATTAAAATAGAATAGCTATACATGTATAATTGCTATTAAATTATAAACCCGAGATGATATCTAATTTAATCAATTTTTAACCAATGGAAAAAGTTTTACGATTAACATTTTCGATTATTCTTTTGTTGTTTGCGGGCGGGACCTTCCTGTTTGCCCAACAAAGAACAATTCAGGGTAGTGTTACCGATGAAAAGGGACAACCTTTGATTGGTGTGAGCGTGAAGGTAAAGGGCTCAACCAATGGCGCTTCCTCCGGACCGGACGGCAAGTTTACTTTAAAAATCCCTGCTAACGGATCTGTATTAACCTTTAGTTATATTGGATTCGTTTCACAGGAACGGCCGGCAACTGCCGGTATGCATATAATATTAAAGGAACAGGCAAGTTCTCTGGATGAAGTGGTGGTGGTTGGCTTTGCTACTCAAAAGAAAGCAACATTAACCGGTTCCGTTTCAACCGTTTCTGCTAAAGAGCTTGTAGCCACTTCTACTTCCAACATTACTAACATGCTTATAGGGAATGCTCCCGGATTAAGTGGTGTTCAAACCAGTGGTGAACCAGGTCGAAATTCCGCTTCAATTTTTATCCGCGGCGTTTCCAGTTTTTATAGTCAGGATCCGCTGGTAGTAATTGACGGGGTTCAGCAAGCTTCAGAACGGGCTTATGATCAGTTAAATTCCATGGATGCTAATGAGATTGAAAACGTCAGCATTCTCAAGGATGCCTCTTCAACAGCAGTTTACGGGATCAGGGGGGCCAATGGTGTTATCATTGTAACAACCAAAAGAGGAAAAATAGGTAAGCCGGTTCTTAGCCTTGCTACGAATTTCGGCTTTACCAGACCAACTGATTTATTGAATACAGTAAATTCATATGAGTATGGAATAATGAGGAATGAAGCCATCCATACTGAAATGAGCAGTTTTGGTAATACAGGTCTGAGTCAATATCTGTTCGATGACGATGACCTGTGGAAATTTAAAAATGACCGCGATTATACTCCGGCGGAGGTTGCAGCTATGACTAACCTCACTGACGCACAGAAGGCTCAATTGAATGCCAGCCCTGCACTGTACTACGGAAGCCATGACTGGATGAAGGAACAATTTGGAAATACAGGACCACAGAAGCAGGTGAATATGAATATTTCAGGTGGAACTGCCAGGGTAAAATATTTTACATCTCTCGGGTATTTCGATCAGGGAAGTATTCTAAGTAACACAAATTACTATGGTTCCAATACCAAGTCAACTTTTACACGATATAATTTCCGGTCGAACTTTGATATCGATGTTGTTAAAAATCTTAAAATATCAGTTAACCTGTCGGGGCAATTTGGAACAACTTCTGGTCCTGGAGCTAATAACGCCGGGCCGTATGATCTGAGCGGCAGATATAAGGCAATCATGCAGTATATTTATGATGCCAATCCTTTTTATGCACCGGGAATTGTGGATGGGCATCTGGTCAACTATTATGCAGGTGTTGCCGGAAGTGCTGCAAATCCACTTGGACTAAAGACCGGGAGTTCTATCGGCAACCAGAATGCAGTTTATAATTTGTTGATCAGTGGAAATGAAACTTTATATAATACTCTGCTCAGCAACAGTATTTCTTTTAAATATATAATGGATTACCTTACCAAAGGCTTATCAGCAAGGGCTACTGCAAATTATGACGATGATTATGTAAAAGCAGTTAGCTATTTTCCTTCGCTTCCGGTGTATTCTGTTCGTAGAAATGCCGATAATCCAAATACTTTAGAATTTTTCAATGGAGCGATCGGCGCAAATACATTCAATTCTAACCCCGGCCATAATTCTACCTGGCGTAAAATGTATTATGAGGCTGGTCTGGATTATAACCGCTCATTTGGTAATCATACTGTTACTGGTTTGTTGCTGGGTACTGCCCAGAAGTATAGCCTTCCCGATGGATCTGAACATACTCCTTCGGGCGTGATGGGATTGGTTGGACGGGCTACTTACAACTATAAAGAACGCTACCTGGTAGAATTCAGTATGGGGTATAATGGAACTGAACAGTTTATAGAAAATAAGCGTTTCGGATTTTTTCCGGCCTATTCTGCCGGATGGGTAATCTCTAACGAATCATTTTTCCCTAAAAATGATTGGCTTACCTATCTGAAGGTACGGGGATCTTACGGAGAGGTTGGAAATGACCAATTGAGAATAAACGATGTTACCCGGCGGTATCTGTACTTGCCAAGCACTTTTAATACAGGACAGGGAGGCTATTACTGGGGTAATAGCAATGGATCGGTAGCAAATCCCTCTTACAGTGGCGCCACAGAAGGAACAATAGGTAATCCTGACGTAACCTGGGAAAGGGCTAAGAAAACCAATATCGGACTTGATGCCAGGTTTTTGCATGACAGGCTTTCCTTTACTGCGGACATATTCAGAGACAAACGGGATAATATTCTTACCGACCTTCAGACAATTCCGGGGGTATATGGAGTGCCCGGTAGTTCTGTCCCTCCTGCAAATGTAGGTATAACTAACAATCACGGTTATGAACTTGTATTAGGCTGGAATGATAGAATAGGTACTTTAGGATACAATATTACCGGTAATGTGAATTATGCAAGGAACAAGGTAGTATACAAGGCAGAAGCTCCAAACCCGTATCCCTGGATGAATCAGACGGGATATGCAATCGGACAATATTTTGGCCTGGTAAGCGATGGGTTCTATGATACCCGGGATGAGTTGAATAATCGTCCGTATAATGCTTATACCAGTAATAAAGCTGTTCTGGGCGACATAAATTATAAAGATATTAATGGTGACGGCCTGATTGACAACAAAGACAGAGTTCCTATAGGCTTTTCAAATTTGCCCCAGTATTCCTTTAGTTTAAAAATTGGTTTTAATTATAAAGGATTCGATGTAAGTACATTGTTTACCGGTTCGGCAAAAGGGTCGTACTATTTAAATCCTGGCATGGTTGCAACCTTTGTTAAGAATGCGGGAAATGCATTGCAATGGGAGTATGACGGTCGCTGGACTCCGGAAAAAGTTGCAAAAGGAGAAGAAATTACTTATCCACGTGCTTCAATCGGGTACACCGGCAGTGATAATAACTACCTCGGCAGCGATTTCTGGCTGATATCGAATAATTTTAAAAGACTTAAGAATGCCGAAGTTGGGTACACACTGCCTCAATTGAACTTTTTGCAAAGAGCAAACATCAGTACCGTCCGCATTTATGTAAATGGAAATAACTTACTAACGTGGGGCAATGCCATGAAGGGATTAGATCCCGAATTAAGGGATAACAGCAGTACGTATATCTTCCCGCTCACCCGTGTCATTAGCTTCGGCGCAAATGTCCGGTTCTAATTTAATCTATTATTATAAAGTAAATATAATATGAAAAAGAGATTGTATTTTTTAATAGGGATAAGTATCCTAACTGGCATCTGTTCCTGTCAGAAAGATTTTCTTCAGAAACCAGATACAACCGGTAATACTACCATAGAAACAGTTTTTTCTACGACTGTTAATGCACAGGCTGCAATAGCAAATGCATACCGGGAATGCCTGTCTATGGGATTGTCTCAGGGACATGGTACTCTGGCAGCTCTTTCAGGCGAGCTTAGCCGGGGTTATTCCTGGCATGAAGTATATAATATTATAAATAGTGGAATGTCAGCGTCGGGCAACCGTGAAGATGACTTTAACAGCAATTATACAAACATCAGGAAAGCTTATCTTGTAATGGAAAATATAGACAAGGTTAGCGACATGGATGCCTCTACAAAACAATATGTAAAGGGTGAAATGGCTGGACTTATCGCTTACCGTTATATGGGAATGTTTATTCGTTATGGCGGGGTTCCCCTCGTGTCGAAAAGCCTTACCTCAAGTGATGACCTGAATATTTCCCGTGCTTCCCTTCAGGAAACTCTTGATTTTATAGTAACGAAGTGTGACGAGGCTTCTGCAGCCCTGCCAGACAAATGGCCTGATAATTTCTACGGGCGTTTAACTAAAGGAGTAGCTTTGGCTATTAAGGCCAGGTCGCTTACTTACGCTGCCCGTCCTTTATTTAATTCCGCTACTCCTTATCTCAGCGCTGGCGAAAACAATAATCTTATTTGCTTTGGTTCTGCTGATCAGCAAAGATGGCAAAATGCTATAACAGCCAATGAAGCAGTGCTTGGATGGGCAGCACAGAACGGGTATGCTATTATTAATACAGCTGGAGGTACCGGCATAAAAAATGCGAATGCTTTTGCTGACTATGCCACAGCAACTTCTACTCCCGCTAATAAAGAAGTATTGCTTGCTTATAAGCTTAACGAGAATAATAACATCTGGAAATATTATAATATTTCTACGTATGGTAACAACATAGATGGTGCCGGCTATGACATGGATAACTATGGCATGGAAAGTAATTTCCTTTCAAATTATTATAAAGCGGATGGTACCGACCAGAATTGGCCGATGCCGGGAGATGCTGTTCGCCCGTATTCCGATTATAACACGAGGATGAAAGAGTTGGAACCCCGGTTTCTGGCTGATAATTTTGCTCACGGAATAGATCCGTTAAATAATCCCGGCGATCAGGGATGGTCTGCTTTAAATGCCGACAGAGGGGTTAACCAGGGCGGATCGTATGGAAAGGGTGTTGCAAATAGCGTTAAATACTATTACCAGGCCGGTTCGAGAACATGGTTTGAATACCCGTTATTCAGGATGCCTGAAATCTATCTGAGCCTCGCTGAAGCATATAATGAAGTTGGAAATCAAGCAAAAGCGCTGGAAAATCTTAATATTGTTCATAACAGGGCCGGCCTGCCTTCTATTTTTGAAACAGACCAGGTGAATCTCCGCAAAATTATCCAGCGTGAGTGGTCTGTGGAATTTTACAACGAGAATCACCGGTATTTTGATGCCAAGCACTGGAAGCTTGATGACATTGGAAATGGTATCATTGGAGGCCCGCGTCGTGAGTTTCAGTTTACTACTAATGGCCAGAGCGATAGGTTAGCTCAGAACCTTTTAACTTATTATGACCAGGTTGTTTTCCAGGCTTACTGGGCTCCAAAAATGTTTTTGGACCCGTTTCCTCAGGACGAAATCAATAAAGGTGTATTGACTCAGAACCCGGGTTATTAATCTTCTATCCAATTATATCACGAACATTACAAAAGAGTACAATGAACAAACGATATATTTTACGAGGAATATTGGTCAGCACAGTGCTTGGCTTGGTTACTGGCCGGTTAATGGCCCGGAGCGGAGATGGCCTGACCAAAGGTGACAGTAGTTCCATTAACAGAGTTCATTCGGAAGAAGTAGAGCCAGGACGGTTTTTTAACTTAAAGAAGGTAAATTCGCCTGCTGCTGTTTCTTCCATATCCGGAGAAGAGATGTATAAAACTCCCTCTGTTAATCTGGCTAACACACTTCTGGGCCGCTTACCCGGCCTGACAATTAAGCAGGTGTCCGGCGAACCTGTAGGAACTCAAAATCTTGGCGATGTCACTTTAATGGGAATCAGGGGCCGGGGATCTTATGGATATACAGGCAATCAGGGATATAATACCTACAAAATTTTTGTAGATGGCTTTGAAACCAACATTAATTATTTTGCCGACCTTTCTCCTGCGGAAATCGAAAGCGTATCTGTTTTGAAAGATGCAGCAGCCCTGGCAACTTTTGGAATGCGCGGAGCTAACGGAGTGATCTGGGTTATTACAAAAAGAGGAAAAATTGCAAAGTCCTCTGTACAGTTCCAGACACGTACAGGCATGCAGCGGGCGGTCAATATTAACAAGCCTTTGGGTTCTTATGATTATGCGAACCTGTACAACCAAGCTATTAGTAATGATAACGGAGGTATATGGACCCCAAAATACGCCAATGCTCAATTACAGGCATATAATAACGGAACAGGTATCAATGTAAACTGGTACGATCAGGTTCTTAAGAGATCTGCACCTTACACTGATGCAGATCTGATCTTTTCCGGCGGCGATAGTACCGCAAAATATAACGTAGTGCTGGATTATGCTAATCAGCAGGGATTATACGATGTCCCAAACGGCGATGCAACTTCTAATATCATGTTAAAACGGTATAATCTTCGTACTAATCTGGATTTCAAGATGTTTAAGATCTTTGAAGCGAGAGTGGATTTGGGAGGGAGAATTGAGGATCGGAAAATGCCAAATATTAGCACAGGAGATCTTTGGAATAACATGGCCAGATATCCATCAAATATCTATAATGTAAAAGACACAGTAGGGGGCTTGGATAACTGGTCTGGTACCGCTCTTTATCCAAATAATCCTTTAGCCTCTGTTAATGCACTTGGTTGGTCTTCAAGGCATTATAGGATCCTCCAGGGAAATTTTGGATTGAAGGAAAATCTAAGTTTTATTACCCCTGGCCTATATCTTCAGGAAACATTTTCTTTCAATAGCTATACCGCCAGTTCTTATAATAAAACAGCAACTTATGCGAGGTACTTTAATGGCTTAACAACAACAACAGACAAAACCTCTCCTATCGCCGCCGGTTCTCAGGACCCTGCCGGACAGGAAGACTGGAAACAAGCTGCTGTTACCATAGGTTATGAACGGCAGTTTGGAGATCATCATCTCAAAACTGCCGTTAATTATCATCAATCCGATTATCGTGGAGACGGCGGTGTTTATTCCTTCAAGTATCATTATCAGAACTTGAGTGGCAGGGCGAATTATACTTATAAAGACCGGTATATTGCAGAGTTTGGTTTTTCTTACTTCGGCGCAGATGCCTATGCCCCTGGCAATCAGTGGGGGTTCTATCCGGCTCTTTCAGCAGCCTGGATCATTTCTAATGAGTCTTTTCTTCAGAATAGTCCAATTGTCAGTTCTCTTAAGTTACGCGCTTCTGCCGGTAAAACAGGAAGTTCAGACGCGTTTGGTGATCAAAATGGCCGTTTCCTTTATCAGCAATATTATTATAATGGATCTAATACCGGGTCATTCTACACTGGTAATGCGGGACCGACGTACGCCAATGTCCTTAACCCGGTTTATATTGCTAATTCTGATGTATTTGCTGAAAAAAGCATGAAATATAATATGGGCGCTGACTTGACGCTCCTTAAAGTTCTGGACATAAATCTTGATATATTCCTTGATAAGCGTAGTAATATTCTTACCATCGATAACTCATTCATGGATGCTTTTGGTTATAATACTATTTTTAAGAATTTAGGTAAAGTAACTAATAAAGGTATTGAGGCAACCGCTGCTTATTCTGATAAAACAGGAGCTCTCGGCTATTCCATTTTTGGCACAGTTTCGTTTGCTAAAAATAAGATTGATTATATGGCAGAAGTGCCCCCTGCTTATTCTTACAATTCCTATACCGGAAGGCCAATTGGTACTCCTGTAGGCTTAATAGCCACTGGTTTTTATCAACTCAGTGATTTTAATGCCAATGGATCGTTGAAGAGCGGTATTCCTGTTCCTCAGTTTGGCGCCGTACAGCCCGGTGATATCAAATACCAGGATTTAAATAATGATAATAAAATAGATCAGACCGATGTTACCTCTCTTGGAAAACCAGCTTATCCGGAACTTACTTATTCCTTTGGTGCAAATATTAGTTATAAGGGATTTGATCTGAGTACGTTCTTACAGGGTACGCACGGATCAACAGTAGACATACTGAGCGGATCGACAGTTACAACGCAAGCTCTGGTAAATAATGGTAATGTATATGAAATTGCAAAGGGAGCATGGGCTTATTATCCTGATCAGGGAATCGATACAAGGGCTACGGCTACTTATCCACGACTAACTACTGTAGGAAATACAAATAACTATACAGCAAGCAGTTTCTGGATAAAAAGTGGCGATTTCCTTAAAATCCGTAATATAGAGTTAGGATATACGTTTGCTACCCGCCTAATTAACAGCGTTGGTCTGAATAAGGTGCGGATATATATTAATGCAGTAAACCCGGTTACCTGGAGTCCTCTCTTAAAAGATTATAATATGGATCCCGAAGCTCTTACCGGTTATCCTGGTCTAAAATCAATTAATGCAGGCTTTTCAGTAACTTTCTAATTAAACCCGAAATGAAAATGAAATTTAAATATGTACCTGTTCTTGCCGCAGTTCTGCTTTTGGGGTCTTCAGGATGTGAAAAGGATTTTCTGGATACTAAAATAGATATATATGCAACACCGGTCACAATAGCAACAGACAGGGCAACGCTTTTCTCTTTTGCAAATGCATTCTATGCCTCTTTGCCATATGGTTTTACAAGCCTTGATAATAATCTTTTTGCTGCAGCATCTGACGAAGCGCAGCAAACAACGGTATACAACACCAATGCGCAGATATTTAATCAGGGAGGGCTTAATTCAAATAGTATCGTAATGAGTTCAGGTTCCGGAACATACAAAAGCTTATATGACGGCATTCGGGCAGCTAACTTTTTCCTCGATTATTCCAAAGCATGGAGATCTTTTATAGCCCTTAACCGGGATACAGTTTCAGACCCCACCGGATATAACAAAGATAAGCTTTTTATGGGCTGGTATCGTGGCGAGGCTCACATTGCACGGGCATATTATTATTCTGAACTTGCAAAACGATACGGAGGGGTACATTTAATAACTCAGACCCTGCAGCAATCAGACAATATACAGGTTGCTAAAGCAGGGTATGATGAAGTGGTTAATTTTATCGTCTCCGAAGTTGATAAATATAAAGATAGTTTGCAGGCTGACTGGAAGACTTCCAGTTATTCAGATCAGGATGGTCGTTTTACCCAAGGTGCCGCTTTGGCTATAAAATCAAGAGTTTTGTTATATGCCGCCAGCCCCCTGCATAATACAACCAATGATATTGAGAAATGGAAGGCAGCGGCCGCAGCAGCGAATGATGTGATTAAACTAAACCATTATTCCTTAGACGCCAGCTATGGTGCCTACTTTATTGCCAATAACACTCTTACCAGTAGTGAAACTATCTTTGCAGTTCGCAGACCTGCCGATAATGCGCCTGAGACACGGAATTATCCGATTTCTACCCCGGGAGGGAGCAGCGGGGTAACGCCTTCACATAATCTGGTTTCTGATTATGAATATATCGGTACTCCTGACGCTGCCGATCCATACAAGAACAGGGATCCGCGTTTATCTGCTTCAATTGTAACTAATGGAAGTTCCTGGAATGGCCGTACCATTGATGAATCGGCAGGCGGAACCGATGATATGAGAAAAGCTAATACCAGTAAAACCGGGTATTATTTAAAGAAGTTTCTGACAGATAATTTAAATCTGGTTCAGGGAGGGACAGCCCTTCATCATTGGGCAATATTCAGATATGCTGAAATATTGCTCAACTATGCTGAAGCGATGAATGAAGCGTATGGTCCTGATGGATTACCTTCGGGATATACCCTAACCGCCAGACAGGCGCTTCAAATGGTCAGAGCCAGGGCAAGTTCGTCCTTGCCGGCTGTAACGATTACATCAGTGAGTGCTTTCCGGGATGTTGTTAAACATGAAAGAAGGATAGAGCTTGCTTTTGAAGATCACCGCTATTGGGACCTTCTAAGATGGAAAGATGCAGAGACGGTTTTAAATCAGCCAATACAGGGGGTAAGTGTTACAAAGAGTGCTACAGGTGCCTTTAGTTATCAGGTGTTTAATGCTGCCACCCGGGTATTTAAATCGTCAATGTATTATTATCCTTTTTCTCAATCAGAGATAGTCAACTCCAATGGTTTATTGGTGCAAAATCCGGGGTACTAAGAATCAATATTTATAATATTAAAAAGATCGATAATGAAACTCAATATTAAACAGTTTGCCTTTCTTTCTATTCTCGTGATAACAGTCATTTTCGTTGGTTGTGAAAAAAATGACAGCGATGAGGAATTTGGTTATTCAAATATTTATATCCCTCAGGCTCTTACTTCCGGTGGTACTAACCTTAATTATCTGGTACCAGCCGGCCTTGACTCTGCCACTTATAATTTTCAGATTGATAAGAAGAATAATAAGTTGAATGTACTTCTTGGTGTAACCCGTTCGGGGAAACAGTCATTAGATTCATATTCCGTAAAAGTTTCAACCAACTCAGACACTATTACTCAACTTATAGGCTCAGGCGGTTTGAAGGTTGATCCTGATAATACCAAGGCAGTAGTGCTTTTGCCTGCAGAAGCCTACACTTTACCTCAAACCGTCTCTGTCCCGGCAGGGCAATATGGTGAAAGTTTTTATTTGTCTGTTGATATTAATCAGCTAAAGACCTACGCAGGCAAGAAAGTCGCCCTTGCTGTAATCCTTACAAATCCGTCGATGTATACATTAAATACTGCTAAGAATAAAGTAGTAATTATCATAAATGTAGATGCACTGCATCTGCCTTAAGTTGATGTTTAAATTAGGACCGGCTTTAAGCCTGTCTTTTAATAAGATTAGAACAATAGTTTAA
>JAATFW010000094.1 GCA_015654985.1 Sphingobacteriales bacterium
AAGAAAATTGAAGAGCTTACCCTGTATATGATTGAATTGAAGAAAGAGCTTGGAATGCAGCAGGCCGAAATAGATGACCTTAAAAAGAATCGTTAATATTTCACTTACTATATTTCAGAGCTCACACTGTACATTATTAACCAGGATAAACGAATCCAAAAGCTTGAAAAAAGAAGCGAAAAAAAATCAAAATAAATTCCACACTGCAGTGTGGCTGCAGTCTGGGTACTTAACTTAGCCGGATAATATTTCCTCCTTCTCCTGATACCATACTGCGTTTTCAGGTGCTGATGGAGGTGCCCGTCAGTTTGTATACTTTAATTATGAAGAATCTTTTAACTACTATTATATCTGCATTATTGCTTCTTCCTGGATTTTCGGCTTTTGCCCAGACCAATGCCTTAACAAGCAGTGCAGTTCCGCTCAGGAATTCCAAAAGCGACAATCATGAAACAATCGGTAACACGGTTAATCTCGCTACAGGAGAAGTCGGTTTTCCGGTGAATTTGGTTTCGCTCGACGGAAGGAATGGTCTTAGTGCAAGTTTGTCATTAACTTACAGTTCGGCCGGTATATCAAAAAAGATCAGTACCTGGAATCTGGATGCCCCAACGGGCGTAGCAGGCCTTGGATGGTCTTTGGATTTTCCCCGTATCGTTGTCGATAATCAACAAACCGGGACACGGGAAGACGATATATTTTATATTTACGACGGCGGAGAAAATATCCCCCTTCAAAGAATCAGCGACAATACGAATTTTCCTAACTGGCAGATGTATGCCACAACCGGCAGTCAAAGATGGATCGTAAAATACCAGCCGTCAACAGAACGATGGGAAGTAACGGTAGAAAGCGGGACCACCTACGTTTACGGGGACGCAAACAGCGGCCGGAGTACCGTCCAATGGATAGTGAAATGGGGTAACTGGATCGGTAACAGCACAAAGGCAGTAGATGACCGCTTAACCCCCATACAGCAGCAACAGGCTGTTATCTGGAATTTATCTGAGATCACCAATATCTGGCAGGATAAAATACTTTATGAGTATCTGAATGTTAACCAACCGGTAGGCATAGGCGGAAAAGAGCAAACAGAAGCCTCTTATCTCCGAAAAATAACTGATGTTTTTGGCAGGACAATTACTTTAAATTATGAGAACAAAAGTGCAAATGAGTACCAGGAACCTCATACGGAGCAGAGTGAACCCGACGCATATCAGGAAGTGTATGAAAAACTGTTTTTATCTTCCGTTGAAGTAAAAAATGAAGCAGGAAAAGTGCTTTCGACGATACGTCTCGGTTATAGCTCAATAGGAGCAGGTTCTCTGACAAAAAGGCTGCTAATCTCGGTTAAGAAAATGGATGAGTCTGATGATCCCGTCCCCACAACCTACACATATATACAGTCCGGAAATAACAAGGGAAAACTTGAAACCAGCACTTCGCCTAATGGAAAAAGGATAAAATATATTTATAATTCCGGTCAGAAAGTGGGTCACCTTAATACCGACCTTGTAATTAATTCCCCGGGAACCGGGTTTACCGAACCTGAAGTTGTAATGAATAAAAATTATGTTTTAGTATCCTGGCGGCAATTAAAACTACAGAATGGACAGGCTTCTGATGATTACCAGCATGCGCTGGGACGATCAACGGTTTGGGCCAAACTCTATACCTGGGAGGGGGAATGGATAGAGCAGGATCTGGGGCTTTTCTACGGAGTGGACCTCAACAGTTCCATTTATACTACAGATTTTAAATTCAGCAACGACGCAAATATTGATGACAGGAATTTTTCCCGTCAGTATTTCTACACTACTTTTCAGGATGACTTTTTTGCTATTATGTCTCCTACTACGTCAGATTTCAACCCATGGGCTAACCCTACACCTAACGTGCCCTATAAACTTTCCTTGTTTTCAAGAGACAAGAACAAAAGAGGTGTGTGGGTCAGGCAAGATCAAACAGGACCTTTCGGATCAATTCTGGATAAGCCATCGATGGTGTCGGGCAATAACTTTGTTTCGGTGGTCGCGAAAAAGTCTGGTCCATTCTCTAATTTACTGTCTATCTATTCTCTTACAGGCAATAACTGGAGCCACCGCCTTATCGGCGGGGGCCAGGGGCCGACCCAGGGTTATGTAACTGCTGCCAACAATTACCTGATGGTTCATGATGAGGCCAGTTCAAAGATCACGTTTTACCATATTAGTCCTAAAGGTGAGGTGAACAGTACAGTTCTCCCCTCCGCGATATCTATTGGCGGATCCAATAGTTACTGGTATAGCTCTAATTCTTATTCATTCGTGATGGCGGGCGGTTACAATGAGTTCATATATGGATGGGACGAAAACTACAGCAACTTCAAAAGGTATGACGTCCTGGGAGCCTACACCGATGCCAGCGCGGTTTATCTTGACAATAGCATGGTCGGCATTACAGAATCAAGAAGAGGCAGGGCAGCAAGGTATGACGGATACTCGTGGCTCGTCAACAATGAAACTTCAACGAGATACAATTATGGGACCGCTTATGCTGAAGATCTTATTTTATGGGATGCAGCTTCAAGCAGTACGGCATCTTACACTACATTCAATCCCAATACCCGTTCCTGGAGATCTCCGGCTTCTCTCGGAAGTTACAGTGGGTTTTCCGGCCTTCATGCGCGGAATAATTATTTCTGGCATTATAATAATTTTTATTATCGGAATCCAACTGGTATCTGGGAGCTTAAGAGAAATATTTCTGTAACGGGCGCTATTCTTTGGGGTGCATTTGGTACGGGTTATACCAATACAGGCGCTTATAACAACGGCAGCAGCCTATATACGTTTAATGTTAAAAACGGAGACATCAGAGATCTCTATTTTTCAAACCAAACAAACTCTAAAATTGAATCGGGATACCAGACAACTGCTGTATTTAATACCAAAACACGTTTAAATGCAACCCGGTTAACCCTTACAAGAGTGCTTGAAGAAAGAGAAGGAGGCAGCAGAAATGAAGTATTAAGCTGCCCTGTCGCCGGTATTGAAGCCTCCGACGGGATGAATACCACGTATACATCGTTCAAATACGATTTCCAGACTGCCACTACAGATCCTACCGCAACGGTTGCCTCCTTTAACAAGATCACTACCGTTCCGGGAGTTCAGCCAACAACAGATAACAGTTATTCCGGTAATCCATTTGGATACACCGAACAGTATTTCTTCAATGGATTACCTGCAGAAGCGACCGCTCTTGCATACGACCAGACCGGTCTGGCAAGCGGTTCTTATGTTCCTCTGAACGGAAATTTGTACGAAACACGCATTTATAACAATGCTAACGTATTGGTAGGTTCTGCAAAAACTGTCTGGACAGTTAAATCAGAGTCGCTCTATTCAGAACTGGACGCCGTTTCGTTGAAATATTGTACATTGCCCCTGCACTCCGAAAGTACAAAAGATGGTGTTACTACAACTACAGATAATACTTATAATGATAAAAACCTGTTGTCAGGAACAACCACTTACAATTCGAATTTTAAAGGAATCCAGGACCAGGTGCAAACCAGGGTCAGGTATGCCTCCGAAATATACAGTAATATGGCCGGATTGAATATTCTGACAGTTCCTGCACTTACCCAAAAGTCAGTCAACGGTACAGTAACAGAAGTACAGGTTACCACTTATAAAGACTGGGGAAATAATGTCTGGGCCCCCTTTAAAATCTATACATGGCAGGGGAATGGAAGCAGTGATTTTGATTTTGCCGCATATTCAGGAAGCCAGGAGCCTTCAGAATCAGGTTGGAAAAGGATTAATTATGTTATCAGCAGAGACGGGAAAGGTAATATATTGTCTTCTAAGAATGTTTCGGGTATCACTACCTCTATCGTCTTCGGTCATAAAAAGAGCCTTCCCGTTATGCAGGCGATCAACGCGCAGTACGATGAAATACTTACAGAGGATTTTGATGATGAGAATTTAGATGACAATGATCCCTTTCCTGTTTACAGGACAGCGGGATGGCTCATTAAAGAAGGGATCTTAAAAAGCTCTTCGGCAGGCAGCACGGCGTTAATGGCATTAGATAAAGAACTAAGCAATACAGATTTTATTGCCGATTTTTCGCTTCGCATTGTTCCTGATAATTCAAATCAGAACTGGGCAGGATTTCAGTTCAATAAAACCCAGCCCGGAGATTCATACACCAGCCCGGGATCTGCCCTTGTTCTGCATCCCAACGGTACTATAGAGGTGCTTAATGCCGGTCAGGCTGTTGCTTCAGCCGCCATTTCCGATGCAGGCGGCTGGCATATGTTCAAAGTGATCAGGCAAGCGGGAATGGTAAGTGTATATGTTGACGGTATTCTTAAGCTTTCCGGAATCTCCGTTACAGCTACCGGGAAATACTTCGGTCTGGCAACAAACAATTGCCTCTCTGAATTTGATAACCTCCGGATATATTCAACGTCATCCAAAGCTGTTTCCACAGCATACGAAAAAGATTATCACAGTATAAAATCGACAACTGACAATTATGGACTGATTACAAGGAAGCTGCTGGATAAGGCAGGACGTACGGTTGCCACCATAGATGTTAAAGGCGTTCCGGTAGAAACGGTGAACAGTTCATTTTCTTCTTTGAGGAATAATAATAGCTTTAATGCGAACGATCCCAACCTGATTTTAAATACTTCGGTCCGGGGTAAAGACGGATTTTATGAAGATTTTGAAACATCGGGTAAAGTCTGGACGGAAATAAACAGGGGCCGCGGATCAACATGGCAAGTAGAAAACGGACATTTGTTACTGGACACCTATATGGGAATGATCGGGGAAGATAAAGTTAACAGCTTTTTAATCGATTTTTCAAAAGAGTATACCGGCCGCGTGGGAGTGGAAATGGATGTAACCAGTTTTAACGAAAGTGCCGGTATGAATTTCGGTATTGCTTTAGGAGGAGATGCCTGGGACGGCTCTAACGGCGGAACAGAGCTCAGCGTTCTTACCGCCTTTGACAGCTATAACTGGAATGTATATGCTAACAACGCGTGGAGCCGGATCGGCAACAATTCATTTAAGCGGAGTAATAAATACAGGTTAAAAATAATAGCTGATGTGAATAGCCAGAAAGCTGATCTTTATATAGACGGTAAGCTTTTAAAGTACGATGTGCCTTTCGTAATGCCATCTACCGGGATCAGGAAGCTCTCGCTGATTGATTACGGAATAGGCGAGGAAGTGAGATGGTGGATCGACAACATCACTGTTTATACAGACCCTGTTCATTTGTTAACTCTTACCGATGCAGACGGCGACGTGGTACAGAAGCAAACGGAAGAACCGGACAATCAGATCATGGTGAGCGAAATTCTGAAAGACGCAGCCGGCCGGCCGTACATCCAAACCAGGCCAACACGGATTGCGGCGAGATTTGGCTTCCGCCCGGATTTCATTACCGGGGTTTCAACTGCAGGGGTTATGTCGGGAGAAGTCGTTACTGTTAATCCCGACGATGGAGGATATCCTTATACTCAAAATGCTTATGAGTTGTCGCCTTTGGGAAGAGTAACAGAACAAAGCAAACCGGGAGCAGAATTTAAGACCGGCAGCGGTCATACAGTAACGACAGAATACACCAACAATTCCCTGTTTTACGTCGGCAGCTATCCCGAATACAGCTATTATGTAAAGAAAATGAAGGATGAAGACGGGAACCTGAATATAACCGTTACAGATAAAGAAGAGAAACTGGTAAAAAAAGAACAAGGTAAAATCCTGGTGCAGGAATATGTAAGTCCGTTACCCCCTCCCTGTAAAGGTTGTGCAAGCGTAGGCCGCACCTATAACAGGTTTGAATCTGTCAGCACCTACGAATACGACATTTATGGAAATCTGGTTCAATATAACTCTCCGAACTATAACAGGGACTATGTCCAGGACACCCCCGAATCGATTCAGCTTGATCAGGCGAACACTACAGGTATTTATTCTGCGTCGAAGAGTATTACCTTGCTTCCTGGTTTTTCAAGCGGCAGTACTTTTTCAGCTTCTATCAATAGTTTTTCCAATTATGCTGATAAAATGGTGTATGATTTTGAGGGAAAATTAATCCAGAAAACCACGCCTGATAACGGAACCACAAAGTTCTTATACGACAAAGAAGGACGGGTAAGATTCAGGCAGGACGCTGTTGCAGCAAAAAACAATCAGGTTATCTATTCCGTTTACAATTTATTCGGACAGATAACAGAAGAAGGGTATCTGGTAAATCAGCCGTGGGACACCAATGTGCTGGGCAATTACCTGTCGGCATCGCCATACACTTCCGACGGTTATCCGTCTGGTCGGATCTGGAAGAAGAAATTATCTTACGGAACTTTTGGCAATACACTTTTCGATTACGATAAACCCGTAAAAACGGAGATCAATAACAACCAGGATGCAGTACCGGAAGTGGAAGCGTATTTTACTTATGATATAGACGGGAATATGATCCGGAAAGGTACCAAAGCATCCTCTTATTCATCCAGCGTGTATAATATAGACTATGCGTATAACAATGCCGGCCAGAAAACGCAGGTTAATTATAATATTTCAGGCTTTGATCCCGTTCTGATCGACTATGATATTTCAGGAAGAACCAGCTCTGTAAGATCAGGAAGTATTTCATACGCAGTATACTCCTATAATAAAAACGGGAACCTGAGTACTGAAAAATTAAATAATGCGAACCTGGTACGAACCTATGCTTATAACACACAAGGTAAGGTCTCACAGATCGATGACCCTTATTTCAGGGAAGATCTTGGCTATACCGGAATATACAGGGGATTAATTTCCAGTATAGATAACACTTATAAAGCAGGGGCAGGCTGGACTTCTTTACCCTCCGCCTACAGCGTTTCGTATGCCTATGATGAGCAGGGACGCCTGGTAAAGGCAGACAACTCTATCAACAGTTATGATCTGGGAGCAGGTGCCCCGGTTACTTATGATGCCAATGGGAATATTACCTTTCAGAATCAGAATAATATATCCCGCAACTATAAATATCTCGACGGCACCAATCGACTGTCATATATTGAAAATATTACCTCGCAGCTTAAATACGACGAGAACGGAAATGTCATCAGCAGCCAGTCCAAGGGAGCCACGATCAGTTATGATGCCTATTTTAACCAGACATCCGCTATCGCAACTGCAAATTCCACTACAGCATTTCAATATGGAGCTGAAAATGAAAGGGTGCTCAAGCAGAATTCCTATAACGGACAGACCCAAACAACCTGCTACATCAGAGGCACGGAAGATTATCCGTTAATAGAGGAATCACCTCAGGGAAGAAAGATCTATATTTACGGGCCGAACGGCCTCATAGCGATTAAACAGGACGGACAATTGCAATATGCATTAAAAGATCATTTAGGTTCTACCCGGGTACTGGTATCCGAAAGCGGAACGGTCGTTGCCCATTTCGATTATCTTGCATTCGGCTCACTCATGCGTTCTACCAACCCTTCACAAATAAACTATAAATACACCGGGCAGGAATATGACGACGAGACAGGATTGCAGAACTCCCGTGCCAGGATGTATGATAGTGATCTGGGGATATTTTACGGAACAGATCCGGATGATCAGTATTACAGCCCTTATGTATACTGCGGCAATAATCCTGTTCAGCTTGTCGACCCGAGCGGGAGATCTTCTATATGGGCCTCCTTATTACAGACTGCGGTTAATTTGGGAGTGAATTTAGCAAATCAGGCGGTAAATGGCGGAATAAAGAACTTCCAGGTAAATTTTTCCACTACGTTTAATTTAAACGGCGTTTCCGGCATATTTTCAAGGAAGGCGACTCTTGCAAGTACTGTAAGCAGTGTGAGTCTTTATGATGAGGATGAAATGGAATCTTCTAATATAAATGGGGCAGATGATGAAAAAGATAAACCTGGATCCAGCGATAATGGGGGCGGCAGAAATAATCCGTTTCTTGCGGGTACCAGTTGGAGTACCTGGGATGATGCTCCAGGCCAAGATCAAATGAGGTCAATAATATTTGAAGGGGTTAGGGTGTCTTGGGGGTATAACCTTAGTGGCACTGAGGCGTGGACAACTCCCTTAACGGGGATTACGGTTTCGAGAGACATCTTTAGAAGAAGAGATGACATTAATATACCAAATTCTTTGGTGCGACAATTAATCCTGCATGAATTCGGCCATATACTTCAGGCTAAATACGGAGGGAACTTTTGGTATGCTTTAGCTGTTATACCTTCAAGTATTGTTTCTGCGTCTGGTGATCATCATATGAGAAACTGGACAGAGATACAAGCAAATACTTTAGCGTGGTTATATTTCAGGCAAGATAGAGGGTATTGGTGGACTGCAAAATACCCTATTGATCTGAGAACTGTTTCACCTGAAATGATAAAAACTCTTAATAATAGAAAATAATGAGAAATTTTAGAATTATAATTTGGTGTTTGGCTCCTTTTTTCTATTCCTGTTCAATGGAACCCCATGATATGATTTCTCAGGATCAATTTAAAGTTACTAACTCAGGCAAAACCCCTATCTATTGCTATATATCAATCGAAGGAGGAATTCGTGAGCTTGATACTGTGGTCAAACGATTGAACCCTCGTCGATATTTTTATCAGGTAGAAGAAATTGCAGTAGATTCCACTAAGTTATTTAAAGACTCTGGTAGCTGGTATGATCAGATTAATTATGAAGGCGACGAAGGCCCGTCCGTTACCTTATTTATCTTTGATAAAAAAAAGGTTGATAGAGTGGGTTGGAAAAAGATAATAAATGAGTATGATACATTAAGAACGTTTAAACTGTCGGCAAGTCAAATCGAGGCTATGAAATTTCATTTAGTATATAAATAGCTCCATTACAAGCGAATAAAAAATATTTGAGAGCCTATTCAAAGCATTCAAGTAACTGATTATGACTCTATAATAATATTATCAGGATTTATGGCTATACTACCAAAGGCTGAAGGTCTTTACATCCAATGGTTGTAATTCAGTTGGATCAATTATCAAATTGCAGATAGAAGTGAAATAGAAGAAGTTGAGGGTGCTATGTAGTTTGCGAGAATAAGCAGAAACAAATCAAAAATGAAAAGAATATTATTGTTATTAAGTACCATCAACCTTTATTCTGTAACTTATGGGCAGGAAACACTGCAAAGTGTAACTGACCGGGGGAACGTATCGATTAACACCATAACCACAGGTAAGGATGGCATAGTACTCATAGGCCGTTATAGCGCTCAGTATCCGACATCCGGAGCGGGATATTTTCAATTACGAACAAATAATTCTAATGAGAATAACGGTGGTTTGAGTATATATACCAATCGGGCGGGTGTATTACATGAAAGTTTTAAAATAGATGAGAACGGCAATGTCGGTATTGGAACAACAACGCCGCAATCCAAACTTCATGTTTTCGGGGGGACA
>JAATFW010000221.1 GCA_015654985.1 Sphingobacteriales bacterium
CTTGCCATTGCAAGCTATTACCAGGTCAAACCGTGGGTCACGATTCACATAAGGATCGGTTTCCGAAACAGGGCTTCCATTTTTTGTTTCAAAGGCGTCGACAAGCTCCTGTGTAGGATTTGTTCGGCCTTTGGCATCAGAGTAACTTATCGGGGCATTATTCTGCTCAATATCATTGCGGCTATCGGCTTTTGCAGCAAAAATTACCTCGTCATTATATGCCGCCTGTCCAAATAAAAATATCTGGCTATAGGATGTATGAAGTTTATGCTTATTAACATCCATCAGTTGCTTTGCAGCTTCGGCGGCAAGCCGCCATTTAGCCTGATCGTTACCGGGGTTATTTAAGGGACTTGCAGCATATAGCAACATTCTGGATTTCAGGGCCATTGCCGCTGTTTGAGTGGCCCTTCCCCTGTTGGCTGTGGTCCACGTCTGGGTCCACAAAGGCAATAGTTTAATAGCAGAATCACAGTCTGTAACGATCTGATCCACACATTCCTGATAAGTATTTCTGGGAAGGTTGCTATCCTCTGTCTCACTTAAAACTCTTGTGACAAGAGGTATTGCCCCATACCGCTTTACCAATTCAAAATGGAAAAATGCACGAAGGAAATAAGCCTGGCCCTTTGACCGCATAATCTGCCTGGGCAGGGTATTTGTATTTGCGTCAACTTCTTCATTCTCCGGCAGAATGCCGCTGGTCTCTATATTCGCCAGAAATAAATTAGCTTTCCGGATCCCTGTATACATATCGCCATAAACGTCATTAAAAGTTCTGGATGCACCCCAGGTAGCACTATTAGGATAAGTAACGGAGGAATTTGGATTGGAGTTAACAGCTTCATCGGAAGCTGAAGCGAGCATTGCCCCGTCACCGTCCATATTATATTCATCGGGCAAATGAGTATAGGTGTTATTGAGAAAGTTTCTTACCCAGTCTTTATGCTGCCAGAACTGTTGTTCTGTTACTTCACTTCCTCCTGTATCACTGCCGTCGGTAAGATAACCGCTTTTTTCGCAACCAAGCAGCAACACCGGCATCAGCAGCACTATTATTCTAAAATTTATCTTTTTCATCACAATAAGTTTTTATCAACCTGATCATCAGTTTAATTAAAATTTAAGATTTACACCCAGAGAAAATGTTCTCACATAGGGATAAGAAGTATTATAGCCTGAAGTGGGGATTTCCGGGTCCATTGAAAGATCATTCATCTTGCTGAAAGTCAACAAATTAAAGCCTGTCAGGTAAACCCTCATTTCATTTATATGGGCGGCTTTTAGGGTCAGGCCCGATACCGTATAGCCAAGTTCGGCAACTTTTAACCGGGTATAATCGCCAGACCGCAACCAGAAATCAGATTGCTGGGTATTATTCCCCCTGTTGCTCAGGGTCATCCTGGGATAAATAGCTGTTGAGGCTGTTTCCGGAGTCCAGCTGTCTACGCTGAACTGATTAAGGTACCCGTTTGAGGAAGATCCCGAATTGATGACATTATTGATAGAGATGGTCCGGCCGTATACTCCCTGAAACTGGGCTGATAAATCAAACGATTTATATTTAAGTGAGATTCCAAAGCCATAGTAACCTTTTGGAACATCCGAATAATCGGTAGCAGCCATATCCTGGCTATTCACAATGCCATCTCCGTTAAGATCCTTATACCGGATATCTCCTGGTCTGGTAATAGGAGAGAAGAGTTGGGGCGGGGCGGCATCAATTTCAGCCTGGCTCTGAAAAAGTCCATCTGCCTGAAGGAAGAGACGCTGATAGCTAATATCACCTTCCCGGTTAAATACGGCTACCCTCCCAATATTTCCGCCAACTTCACTCTGGTAGGCCGGCAGGTTCGCTGCTTCATTAAGAGCAAGGATCCTGCTTTTAACTGATGTAAAATTACCGTTTAAGCCAAGGGTGACCTTATTGAAGGTTTTGGTATAATTCAGGCCCGTTTCAATTCCTGTATATTTCGCCTTTCCTTCATTTACCTGCACACGGCTCTGGCCGATAGTACGGGGAAGAATGTCAGAAGTTAACAAGTCATCCCGCACTTCGTTAAAATAGTCAAAGGAAATATTAAGAGACTGTTTAAAAAACCTGGTGTCAAAGCCAGCACTTGCTTTTTTTGCTTTTTCCCAGGTAAGATAGGGATTTGCAAGCGAACCTTCAGCACTTCCGCTGGCAGAAGTATAGCCTGTACCAAATACATATCCCGAAGCGCTTCTGTTGAAATAATTATTAAAAGCGGAGGCTCTGGCGCTCACATCATCACTTCCCACTATACCATAAGAAGCCCTTAATTTAAAATAATCAATAATTGGGGCCACCGGCGTAAAGAAGTTCTCATCAGAAATGATCCATCCTGCAGAAATTGCCGGGAACCAACCGAACCTTCTGCCAGGAGCAAATTCCTGAGAACCTGAATAGGTTGCTACGATGTCGGCGAAATACCTTGACTTGTAGTTATACGACAATCTGTTAGAGATCCCCTCCCGTTTCTGATCCAGTGCATTGGGAACAGATAACACTCTTCTTTGCAGGCGGGTAGAAAAATTGAAGGTATGAAGATTAAATGATTTATCGTAATCAAGCCCTATCCAAAAATCGTTACTCCTTACATTCCCTGTAAATGAACTGTTTCTGTAAGTAACAGGGGTATTTTCATTAGATCCTATCTGAACAATATCTCCGCTGCTGTTAGGCCCAAAAATCGCATATCCCTGTGTATAACCATATTGGTACTGGCCTACTATATCATAACTATATAACGCATTTGCTGATAAACCCTGCAGGAAGTTTAACTGCTGCTTCACACTAATTGTAGCCAGTAAGGTCCTGGAAAGATCGTTGGTGTTTCCATTACTGTTCAGCATAGCCAGAGGATTAGCACTGAACTGTGCTGTGCCCCCATAGGAACCATCGGGATAAAGAAGAGGAAATGCATTGGCAGGCGTAGTATTAATAGTACTCATGAAGGTTTGAATGCCGGAACTGGGATACCGTATTTCTTCAACACGTCCGCCAAAATCAATAGTAGCATCCAGCGTCTTCGTCACATGCAAATCGAGGTTGGTTCTGAAATTATATTTTTTATAATTTGCGTTGGTTTGATACTTTGGATTATCATCCCCTTTAAGTAAACCCGCCTGGTTATAAAAATTCAATAATGTAAAATACCGGGCAAAAGAATTTCCGCCGCTAACCGTAGCTACATAACGCTGAATGGGGGCCGCATCGCCGAGAAACCGGTCTACAAAATTATTGTCAGGATATTTAACCGGGTCTGAGCCTGTTTGATAGGCCGTAAGCTCTTCCTGGCTATACTGGGGAGAGCCACCGTCATTTATTCTGGCTTGATTATAAAGAGCAGCATATGAGTAAGAATTTAGCGGACGGGTTTTATATACCGGGGTCTGAACCCCTCCCTGGGCATCAAAAGTAACTCTCGTTGAGGTGGCACTTCCCCTTTTTGTTGTCACATATACAACACCGTTAGCGCCGCGCATTCCATACCACGAAATAGAAGCAGCATCCTTGAGCACACTGATCCCTTCGACCTCATTAACATCCATATTAATGAAGTCACGTTCTACTCCGTCTACCAATATTAAAGGCCCCTGATTGCTGTTATAGGAAGATCTTCCTCTAACCAGGAATGATGCATCATCAGTACCCGGCCGCGAACCTAACTGCTGAACATACAGGCCCGGTAACCTGCCGGCCAGCGTATTAGGTAAAGAAGATATGGGAAGCTTTGGAAGCTCAGAGCCTTTAACAGTGCTGATAGAAGCGGATATATACCTTCTTTTCCTAACACCAAAGGGAATGAAAACATCATCGTCATCACCTGCATCAATGAGGGATGCAGTCATCACTATGGCCGCATCTTTCAGCTCTGAAGCCGGCCTGGTCAGCGTATTGAATCCTGCCTTTTTAAAAACCAGCATATCATTTCCGAAGGCTTCAACCTCAAATTTCCCTTCTGCCGAGCTTAATTTCTCTGATGTTTTTTCCTGAACCGATATTGATACTCCTTCTACCGGCTTACCATTACTGTCTTTAATAATACCGCTTGCGGTAATCTGGCTGTTGGAATCCTGGGCCTTCGCTCTAAAGGTGCAGAAAACCAACGCCAGGAATATATATAGTATAAACTTAGGTTTCATTAGATGATCAATTATTTTTGGATACCTGACTGAACCCGCATTATTATCGTCAGCCGGGTTTATGCCGGAAACGAACGCGGGTTTTACGATGAACTCGTTTTTTAATTGTAATCTCATTACCATTCAGGATTTTGAGTTAATTGCCTGCTCTTGTAGATCTCACTTCTTGGGATAGGGTACAAATCCATATACGGCTCGTGTACTTTCTGATAACCGGATGTAAGCAGTGCAGGGGTGTAGGTAAAAGAACCATTGGGATTTTTAACCACCCTCATTCCGTACATAGGCTGAGTAACCAGTTCCTTTGCCCTCCAGCGTAAAATATCATACCACCGCAGGTCTTCAAATGCAAGTTCCACAGCGCGTTCATTACGAATCCGCAGACGCATCTCAGCCTGGGCTAAACCAGAAGGTAATTCGGGCATAGCTACCCTGTCCCTGATCTGTTTGATAGCCTGCCTTGCACTTAATGTGTATCCCGCAGGGACGACATCCGGGCCATATGCTTCATTCATTGCTTCAGCATAGTTCAGTAACACTTCGCCGTAACGGAAGAATATAAAATTGATCAGGGTTGAGCCTGTTACATTTCTTTTATACACTTCGGGCCACATTTTCTTAGAATAATAGCATGTAACTGTGTAGTTAGTATTCCCGGCAATATAGTCATAGCCTAAACCCGCCGCTTGTGTATACATATCTATTCTTCTGCCCTGCCAGGGCATGTCGTTATAAATTATGTTTGCGTAAAACCTGGGGTCCCTGTTCTCGTATGGTTTCTGCGGATTGTAACCCGGAGCAACGCCGTCTACCAATGGAGCGCTGCTGACAATCGGACTGGCAGGATCCGCAGGATTTGCCCTCTGAACTACTTCATACAGATCGACATGATTCTGGGTGGGATTAAGGGTTCCCTGCGTTCCCCCCGATCCGGGAGACATCGCAAAATCTATAATGATCCCATCATTATTACCTCTTGGTCCGCGGGGCTTAATCATTATATATTCGTTCGACTGCGCATAATTCAGAATCTCGTCATAATTTGTACCGTCAAGGGTATATTTATTCAAGTCGATGACTGCCTTTGCCGCTTCAGCCGCTGATCTCCATTTTGCCAGGTCGTTTTCAGGATTGTGCAAAGGACTGGCGGCATAAAGTAACGCTCTTGCCCGTAATGCCAAAGCAGCTCCTTTGGTTGCCCTGCCATAATCTCCGGCAGAATAATCCAGGTCGAGTCTGGACACCGCTACATCAAGATCCTCCAAAATAAAACTTACACATTCATCGTAGCTGTTTCTTGGAAAATCAATATCGTCGTTTGGCTCAAACGCCTCCTTTATAAGTACAACACCTCCGAACCGTTTGGTAAGCTCAAAATAAAAGAAGGCCCTTAAAAAATGCATCTCACCCTCTACCCTGTTCTTCAATACTCCATCAGAAGGCCAGGGAACAGATTCCAGTTTAGACAATACCACATTGGTAATGCGGATGCCTTTATAACAGCGTGTATAAACATCTTTAATGTCGTTAATTGATTCTCCCCCGCTTTCGTAATGCTGATGATAGGTTCCCTGATTAATAGTCCTGATAGAAACATCGTTATTAGAAGAAACTGCTTCATCTGTAAACTGCCCGGTTATACCCCGGTGCCCGTTAAGCCGCGCATAGTCGTTAATCAGGAAGTTATATGCATTATCTGCAAACTGAGAAGCCAGAGTGGGATCGGCGAAAACTCCTTCCTCTGTAAGAGCAATTTCGGGGGCCCTGTTTAAGTAATCTTTTACGCAGGAGGTCAGCAGCGTAAGCAATACTGACATATATATAAATAATTTTGTCGTTTTCATCTGCTACAGTTGAATGTTTAACCCCATGTTGTAAATACGGGATGTTGGATAAATAGACTGTTTTGAAAATTCTGTATTAAAGGAATTAAGGTTCTCCGGATCCAGGTACATTTTAAACTTGGTCCAGGTATGGAGGTTCTGACCACTGAAAAATACCCGCATGGAAGAAACTTTAAGGGGAGCAAGCCATTTCTTGGGAAGGTTATATGAAACCTCAATGTTCCTTAATTTAAGATAAGCGGCATCCTGCAAAATGTAATCGTTTAACTGATAACTGTAATAATTATCACCTTTCCAATGCAGTGCAGGCCAGGTAGCTGTGGCCGCCGTTTCGGGTGTCCACCGGTTAAGCTGATGTTCATACATCTGGAAACCGTTATTCTGCTCAGTTAAGATCACATCTGAACTTACATGGGCAACTCCCTGGAACATAACCGATAATGATACTCCCTTATATGAAAAGTTCGGGGAGAAACTATAAATATATTCCGGATTCCGGGAATACCCTATTGGCACTTTATCATCCGGGCTGATCTTTCCATCACCGTTAAAATCTTTATATTTCAGGTCGCCGGGAATTACTCTTCCAATTGGTGTAATCGTTTTGCTGTATTCGTCTATATCTTCCTGTGAGGTGAAAAATCCATCCGTTAGATATCCAAAAAACTGGCCTACCGGTTTGCCTTCCTTTTTCAGATTTTCGGTAGTTAAAGCGGGTTCATCAGCGTTTAGTATTCTATTTCTGTTAAAAGAAAACTGAGTGTTGATTCCGTACCCAAAATCACCGGCCCTGTCCCTGAAATTGAGTTCAACTTCATATCCTTTGTTATAGACCTTGCCTATATTCACATACGGATAGTCGTCGCCAAAGGTAAGAAGACCTGCGCCTGTACTTGCATTTCTGTAGACAAGGATGTCCGATCTGGTCTCATCGAACAGATCGAAATTAAGAGTTAGTCGTTCCTTCAGAAAACGACTCTCCAAACCAATATTTCTTTTGACTCCTGTTTCCCAGGTAATTTCCTCATTACCCCTCGCTAAAATGTCAACAATGGGCCTGCTTGCCTGCTGACCTGGTATACCAAAGGTTACTCCCCCATTTACCCGGGCGTATTCCGTTAAATACAAAAACCTTAATTTTTCATTATTTTGCATTAACCTGTCGTTACCAACCTTTCCCCATGACCCTCTTATCTTCAGATAATCAAGCCATTTCACATTTTCCATAAATTTTTCCCTGGTCGCTGTCCAGCCTGCAGAGTATGCAGGAAAGAAACCATATTGTGTACCCTTCCGGATCGTATAAGGTGCAAAATTCTCCGATCCATTGTATGCCATATTAAACTCCACGAAATATTTCTCCGAGAAATTATAAGTAGTACGGTTTACTACTCCCTGAACCGCCTGGGGTGCTGCATCGGCACCTGTACCTTCAAACTGATTTAACTGTCTTGTGCCAAGAACTACGGAGCTGACGTTATGTTTACCGAAACTTCTGTTATAGTTGAAGCCCAGTTGCAGGTTCATATTTATATTTCCGTCATAAGCAGAACTGATGGCGCCCAGTGGCTCGTCTCTGTTCCTGCTGTCTCCGGTTAGTTTCACCTCCCCGGTTTTACGGTCGTATTGGTAGGAAGCCCACCACGCAGACCTGCGGGATGTGCTGTTATAATAGGAATCATACCCAAACAGTCCTTTGAAAGACAAACCTTTTACTAAAGCGTCAAGCTTGTAGTTAATATTAAAAGTACTTTCTATGGTATTGTTATCATCATCGCGGGTACCCCAGCGCGTTAGTACCGCATATGGGTTCCATACATTTGTTCCAATATCCTGGCTTCCTGTTATTCTGCCGTCGGGCAACATAACGGGGTACGCGAACGATGGGGTTTGCAGGATCCTGGAAATCATTCCCTGCATATGATCATACCCAAATGAGGAAGCGGGAGGCCCGGAAGGCATATACCGTTGCCCAAGCCGTCCACCTAACCGTACGCTCACTTCCAGATCCTTAGTGAAATTAAAATCAAGATTAGAGCGGAAGTTATACCGGTTATAAGACGGTGTGGTCTTGTATCCATAAGGAGAATCAAACTTTTTAAATATCCCGTCTTCAAACAGATACCCTACCGAAGCATAGTATTTAACCAGTTTCGTTCCACCGCTTACATTGAGATTATGCTGTGTCTGCGGATAATATTTCCTGGTAACATAATCAAACCAGTTGATATCAGGATAACCCAGGGGATCGGAACCATCCTTGAATTTTTGAAGTTCATCGTCGGTCCACATCGGGGCGATATTGTCATTTACCCGTGCTTCGTTCATTAACCGGGTGTTGTCGTATGAATTTAAAGCTTTGGGAATACCTGTATAGGTTTGTATGCTGGCATTACCCGTATAATTGATCCTTGGCCTACCCTCCTTGCCTGCTTTCGTAGTAACAATAATTACCCCGTTTGCACCCCTGATCCCAAAAATTGCGGTAGAAGAGGCATCCTTTAACACAGAAATTGTTTCGATTTCATTGGGGTCAATATCGCCAAAATTACTGCGTTCCACGCCGTCTACAATAACAATGGCGCCATCGTTTCCATCAATAAAAGTAGCCACTCCCCTGATCTTGATGGCAGCGGAGTTAAGCCCCGGCTGCCCGCTCTGCTGAATAACAGAAACTCCCGGAAGCCGCCCGGCCAAACTGTTGGTAACATTGGAGGTAGGCGACTGCAGGATCTCTTTACTGCTTACTGTATTAATAGCACCGGTTAAGGTTGCCCTCTTTTGAGCACCATATCCTACCACCACCACTTCATCCAGGCCGGTAGCATCATCATTAAGTGTCACATCTATTACGGCCCTCTGCCCCACTGTGATTTCCTGTGATCCGAATCCAATATAACTGAATACAAGAATTTGTTGCGGTGCTGTAACCCTTAAAGTATACTTTCCATTAATATCTGTAACGGCACCGGTGGTGGTTCCTTTTACCAGTACGCTAACCCCCGGTAAGGTTTCGCCCTTCGGATCTTTAACAACTCCTGTAACTGTTCTTATCTGAGCTGTTGCTGAAAAGCTGAAAGAAAAGAAAAGCAGTAAGAAGCAAATACTCACCGGCTTTAACAGTGCTGGCCGGAAGCTCTCTTTTAAATACTTCATTTTGTAAAAAATATTCATTTAATTTTCTTTGGTTGATTGATTAAGTTAATTAAGAAGATTATCTCTCCTCCCTGATTCTATTTAATAGTGGAGCATTATGGGAAGCTGTTGAAGAATGAGAACAGAACATGCCATGTAGTTCTGATCAACCCTCCTTTACGGGATGGAATTGTTTTACCTTTCATAATTTAATTTATCGTTAATTGATATGGGCAAATATGAAGTCAGAAAAGGAATTACAGGGGGTAAAAACTTCCTTTAATGGGGGTAAAATTGACCGGAGGAGAATTTTAAAGAAATATAACGGCAATCAGGAGAAGATAATTAATGCCCTATGTCTCAGGAAACTCTCTCCTCTGCCGGTTTCATTTCTTCCTGGTTTATATATTCGGTAGGCGATATTCCGTATTGTTTTCTGAATTCTTTACTGAAATATTTCCGGTCGTTAAAACCAACAGCAAAGGCAACCTCAGAAATACCCGTTTTGTTCTGTTTAAGCATCATAGCAGCTTTTTTCAACCGTACAGACTTAACAAAATCTGCAATGGAGAGACCCGTTAAAGACTGAACTTTTTTGTATAGTACCGTCTTGCTCATACCTATTTCATCAACGAGTTCCTGCACGCCAAACTGATCATTTTCAATGTTTCGTTCAACAATCTCCATTAGTTTTTGCAGGAACTTTTCTTCGGGAGAACTAATCGTAATATTTTTAGGCTGAAGAATTATTTCCCTGCTGTATTTCTTCCTGATAACCTCCTTTGACTCAAGAATATTCCGGATATGAAGCTCCAGAATATGAATGCTGAAAGGCTTTGTGATGTAAGCATCAGCACCATTTTCAAGTCCGTTTACCTGATGAATATAGGTGGCGCGGGCTGTCAGCATGATCACCGGAATATGATTGGTCCGTTCGTCGGATTTGATGGTGCGGCATAACTCAAGGCCATCCATACCGGGCATCATCACATCGCTGATGATCAGATCGGGCATCAGGTTAAAAGCATCCTCCAGACCTCTTAATCCATCGGGGCTTTCATGTACAAAATACGAATCATTCAGTGAACTGCTGATAAAACTTCTTACTTCCGCATTATCTTCCACTATCAGGATAGAATATCTTTTTGGCTTTGATTTTGGTTTTTCGGATTCTATGATTGTTTTAACCTCCGACTGTATCTGGTAATGCACCAGGTTATCACTGTTCATATATTCAGGGATCAGCTCATTGTCGCCAATGTGTTCTTTTCCGGTACGGAGAGATACAGTAAAGTCGGTTTTTCCTGATTCTCCCTCAATAGAAGATGGTATACTGCTAACACTTAGCTCTCCCTGATGGAGCTCAACGATGCTCTTTGATAATGCCAGGCCTATGCCTGTGCCGAGATGGGATTTAGAATCGTCAGCCTGGAAAAAGTTGTTGAACAATTTACTCTGATTTTCGGAAGAAATCCCTTTTCCATTATCAGTAACAATAACGTCAGCCCATTCCGTATCCTCCCGGCTTTCTCTTTTTACTGATACTTTTATACTCCCGCTATCAGGAGTAAACTTAAAGGCATTTGAAAGTAAATTGAACAGCACTTTTTCCATCTGGCTTTTGTCAAAGCATACCAGAATATCAGTTTCTTTGGCATCAAATTCATAATCGATATTCCGGTTCAATGCGATACTTTGAAACGAAAGAAAGATTTCTTCTGTAAACTTTATGAGGTTACACTCCGAAAAATGAAGTTTCATGTGTCCTGTTTCTATTTTTCTGAAATCAAGAAGTTCACTTACAAGCCTCATCAGCCTATCTGCATTGTTTTTTATTAATATAAGCTGCCGGTGGATTCCATTACTGTCAACGATAGTATTGATCAGCTTTTCAAGCGGTCCGGTAATCAGAGTTAAAGGCGTTCTGATCTCGTGAGAAATATTTGTAAAAAAATTCAGCTTCATCTGATATAATTCCTGCTGTCTTTCGTTTTGAAGCTGTTCATAAAAGAGCTCTCTTTTTAGTTTTGCCCTGATACGGAAAAATCGGATGATGGCCAGAATGATGAAAGCAATTGTTAATGTATAAAGCAGGTATGCCCACCATGTCATCCACCATGGGGGGAGTACGGTTATTTTTAACACAGCAGGAATTTCATTCCATATACCATCATTATTTGCCGCCTTAACCATAAAGGTATAACTGCCCGGACCCAGATTGGTATATGTTGCAGAAGAATGGTTGCCGGCAAAATGCCAGTCTTCTGTATTGGTCAATCCTTCCAGTTTATAGGCATACTTATTATTTGCCGGATTAATAAAATTCAATGCTGCAAAGTTTATGCTGATAAAGCGCTCATTATAATTCAATGTGATTTTATTGGTGTAATTAACAGCCCTGATTAAAGGCGATCTCTTCGTTCCTACAGGTACCCTGTTATTCCTTATATATAATGCTGTTAATACAACCGCCGGTACAAAACGGTTAGTAACCAGCGACTCAGGTTTAAACATCGTTAGTCCGTTTACCCCGCCGAAAAGCATCAGGCCGCTATTGGTGCAAAGACCCGCATTTGTAGAAAACTGGTTGCTTGCAAGACCGTCACTGGAACTATAATGTGTGACTTTAAGAGAAGAGGGATTAAACGGAGGTTTTGAGCCACCGGTATGAATTTTAAATATTCCATTATCTGTACTTGCCCAGATGTTTCCTGTTTTATCTTCCTGAACAGAATGCACTACGTCATCAGAAAGGCCATTTGAAGAACTTATAGAATAGATCTTTCCATGTGCCCTGTCGAAATAATTCAACCCTCCTCCTTCAGTACCAATCCAAAGCAACTTTTTTGAATCAATAAATAAAGTGAGGATCGTATTGTGACTGAGGGGAAAACCTTTTCTTTTAAATCTTACTGTAAACTTCTGTTTTGCAGCGTCAAAATAGTTAAGCCCATTCTGCGTGGCGATCCAGATATTACCTTCATCGTCTTTAATCAGACAGGTAACGAAATTGTCGCTTAAAGAAGTTGTATCGTTTTCTGTATGCCTGTAAGTTTTAATAACACCATCATTACTTATGAACCGTAAGCCGCCTCCGTTGGTACCAGCCCAGATTCCATTCTTATCTACCAGTATGGTATTGATAAGGTTCCCACTTAATTTGCCATCGTCCACAGGAAAACTGAAACTCTTAATGGCATGTGTTTTTTTATTAAAACGGTACAGACCGTCCAGCGTGCCTATCCACAGGTTATCATTATTATCCTGATATAATGATTTCACTCCGTTTGTAGGTCTGTCAAGATTGCTGAGGCGAACGGAATAATACTGGGATACTCCTGTTTTTAAATTGATGTGGTTTATTCCGCCACCATAAGTACCAATCCAGAAGCTTCCATCAGGGTCCTCCGCCACAGCATTCACTACAGGATGGTTCAAGCCCGGTTTATTTCCTATCCGTTCTCCTATATTTAAAAAGTTATCTCCTCCGTTATAAAGAAGATTAATGCCTCCTGCAAATGTACCGATCCAGACATTCAGAGAACTATCCTGCATGAGGCTCCATACAGTACTGTCGTTCATTGAAGAAGCATCGGCAGCCTCATGTATATAGTTTAAAAACCTGTTTTCGCCCTGCCAGACGCTTATTCCCCCTCTTGTTCCTATCCATATATTGCCATCCCGGGCAATAAGTATATCCTTTATCCAGTCGGAGCATAAACTGCCGCGGTCGCCTTCAGAATGCTTATATTGTATGCAGGTATTGGAGGCCGGATTATATTTAAACACCCCGGAGCTTTCTGTGCCAAACCAGATATTACCAGTCTTATCCTGTTTAATCACGAGAACTTTAGCCTTCATAAGGCTAATATTTGTTTTAAGGGCTTGTGGAAGGTCAAGGACTTTCAGAGAAACAGGGTCAAAATACGCAGGCCCGTGTTTTGTTCCCGCCCATATAAAGTTCCTGTTGTCTTTAAAGAGGGTAAAAACAACGCCGTTATAAAGATCGGGAAAGGCTTGTTTATTAAAAGAATGAATATCAAGCAATTTGTAATTTCTGATAAGCTTTACCCCGCCAAAGGTAGAGACCCAGATCCTTCTGTGCTCATCAGAAATAACAGATGAAATATAGTTTTTTCCACCTTTCACATTCACGCTGATGATCGATCTGAATTTTTCGGATTTCGGATTAAAAATACTGATACCGTTAGCAGTAGCGATCCACATATTTTCCTGTTCATCCTGTAATATCCCGTTTACCCGGTTATTACTGAGAGAGGTATTGCCGGCATCGCTATGCTTGAAATTTCTAAATTCGTTCCCATCATATCTGGTGAGTCCTTTCCAGTTGCCAATCCAGATAAAACCCTGTTTATCCTGAAAAATACAGGCTATCGGGCTTTGTGCCAGCCCCTCTTTAAATGAAATGTGCCTGAACTTCGATTGCTCCTGCCGCGCTAATACTATCGCGGAAAACAGCAATCCTAACGAAATGAATATAAATCTCCGGCACATCATCACTAAAGCCATGAATTAACTTAATTATTAGGTTTGAGCTAAAGTTAATGGTTTTTATCAATCCGGAAAAGCGTACAGGGTTTTTATAATAACAAATTAATTAAAAGATCTGCGCAATATCTCTAATTTATATCTTTGTTGCTCTATAAATGAATCAGTATCACAAATATATATGGGCCGATAATATCCGTGTCGTAGCAACAGTAGGAGTGATTTTTCTTCATATTGCAGCGACTATACTCCCCGACTTCAATCACGCCGGGCTTTCCAACTGGTGGGTAGCAAACATATATAACAGCTCTGTAAGGTTTTGTGTTCCTCTTTTTGTAATGCTTACAGGAGCACTGCTGATTCCGAAAGAATATCGTCTGAAAGATTTTCTGAAAAAAAAGCTGGTGCGGATTGTGCTGCCTTTTATGTTCTGGAGCGTGATTTATGCTGGCAGGATCCTTTTATTAATGTCTCCTGCGCGGTTGGATGAAATGAGCATTACTGATATGATCGGCTGGATGCTGGTTCAGATTAAAGATGGAAGCGCTTCCTATCATTTATGGTACGTATATATGATCATAGGCGTATACTTGTTTATTCCGGTTATTGGAAAATGGGCGCGTAACAGTAACGAAAAAGAAATTCTGTATTTCCTGATCTTATGGCTGCTAACACTTCTGCTGTCGCAGCCTGCTACAAAGGAATTTAACCCTGAATTTGATCTCAGTTACTTTTCGGGCTTTATCGGCTACCTTGTTTTAGGATATTATTTATCTGTGAAATCATATGATAATCCGCGGAGAGTTACAAGCATAGCCCTGTTATTTATTTTTTTCGGCATTGCATCTACAGCGGCAGGAACTTACTTTCTTTCGGCAGAGAAGGGAAGTTATGCCCCTTACTTTCACGGAAATTTCAGTCCCAATGTGCTGCTGCTTTCTATCGGGATTTTCCTTTATTTCAGGAACCGTCATTATAACGGAACAATAACAATAAAATCCAGGAATTTTATAAGTAAATACAGTTTTGGAATATACCTGGTACATGTATTGGTAATAAAGTATCTGGACAATCCTGCATTGAACTGGCAACTGCTTCATCCAATAATTGGAATACCGCTTAAAACACTAATCTGTTTACTGATATCCGCAACCGTGATATTAATTATTAATAAAATTCCTTATGGAAAATATCTTTCAGGGTAATGTCAGATACATTAAAAGTCAAAACTATCTTTCCTGCGATTTAGCTTTTTTATAGCTTGCTGTTGTTTGTTCTGTAATCTTTTTTCCCTGGATGTTTTAGACGGTCTTGTAGCTTTTCGCGGCCTGGCAATATGTGTGGCATTTTTCAAGAGGAGAAAGAGCTTAATCAGACAACGTTCCTTATTCATATACTGGCTGCGTTCTTCTTCGCTGATTACCTGTATCAATCCTTCCGACGTTAACCGGCCTGCAAGCTTCTCCCTGATCCGCTCCTTCTGAACTTCATTAAAAAGAGGGGAACGTTCAAGATCATAGTTCAGCTCTGCCTTACTTGAAACCTTATTTACATTCTGACCGCCCTTCCCTCCGCTTCTTGAAGTTTTAAAACTTACGTTGGCCTGTAAATCCTCCTTTGAAAAATCCATCGCGCAAATTTAAGCAAAATCTATCATCCGGTTCCGGCCTGCATTAAACTTATGATTTCTAACCTCCGGGATTTCCGACTTCCGGCTGCTATTACTACCTTTGCCCCGTGATGTCCAAAAATCTTGTGATAGCCATAGACGGCTATTCTTCGTGCGGGAAAAGCACCCTTGCCAAAGCCCTTGCCCGCCAACTCCATTTTATTTATATAGATACCGGTGCAATGTACCGCGCGGTTACTCTCTGGTTCCTCAGGAATAAAACGGATTTAGCTAATGCAGAGATGGTCAAAGAATCACTACAGGACATTCACCTTAACTTCCACTCTCAGGATTATCAGACGCATATTATTCTTAATGGCGAAGATGTTTCTGAAGAGATCCGCCAGATGGCAGTATCGCAAAACGTAAGTGAAGTAAGTGCATTAAAAGCGGTGAGAAAGGAAATGGTGAAACAGCAGCAAAGGATGGGGAAATCCAAAAATATCGTAATGGATGGCCGCGACATAGGCACTACTGTATTTCCGGATGCCAGGGTTAAAATTTTCATGACTGCTGATCCGAAGATCAGGGCTGAACGCCGTTTTAAAGAATTGACGGCAAAAGGAGAAAGCATTACGCTTGAAGAAGTTTTTGAAAATATAGCCCATCGGGATTATATGGATACAACCCGGGAAGAAAGCCCCCTGTCGCGTGCCCATGATGCTATTATCCTGGATAATACAGAGCTGACCGAAGAGGAGCAACTGGAATTTGCGATGAAGAAGATAAAACCTTTTTTACCTTAACCTTTTACTTTTTTTTGCAAAAAGGCTATCTATCAATAAAATAATAAATATTTTTCTTCAGGATAAAATCAAATTCCGTACCTTTGCAGTCCTGATATAAATCGGGACAAAGGAGAAAAATTAATTAATGGCCAAAAAACAAGAAGCAGAAAAGGAGCTACACGCTAAAACAGCAGAACTCCATGGCGAAGAAACCACAACGGTTAAAGAAAAAGAAAGCATTGAGTCAGAAGCTGATTCATTGTCAATTGAAGACATTAAGTCTAAAACACTGGTAACGCCCTCAGGCGATTTTGATTGGGATGCAGATGAAAAAGGCTTTGGTAGCTACAGTTCAGAAGAACGTACCAGGCTTGAAGAAATGTATGCCGGAACTTTTAATTCGATCAGCAAAGGTGAGATCATCACCGGTATTGTTGTATCCATTAACAACAAGGATGTAGTACTTAACATCGGATTTAAATCGGATGGTATGGTATCTCTTTCCGAATTTCGTGATACGCCCGACCTGAAGGTTGGCGATCAGGTAGATGTTTTTGTTGAATCTCAGGAAGACATTAATGGTCAGTTGGTTCTTTCACGTAAACGTGCGAAAACTCAGAAGTCATGGGAGCTTATCAACGAAGCTTTAGAAAACGATACGATCATCAACGGTTTTGTAAAGAGCCGTACCAAAGGTGGTCTTATTGTTGATATCATGGGTGTTGAGGCCTTCTTACCCGGATCTCAGATTGATATTAAACCAATCCGCGATTACGATATCTATGTAGGCAAAACAATGGAATTCAAGGTAGTGAAAATTAATCACGAGTTTAAGAACGTGGTGGTTTCTCACAAGGTGCTTATTGAAGACGATCTTGAAAACCAGAAGACTGAAATTGTTGCCAAACTTGAAAAAGGTCAGGTTCTTGAAGGAACTGTTAAGAATATCACCGACTTCGGTGTATTTATCGACCTTGGTGGTGTTGACGGATTATTACATATTACAGATATTTCATGGGGCCGTATCGAGCATCCGAAAGAAGTATTGTCGCTTGATCAGAAGATCAATGTTGTTGTACTTGACTTTGATGACGAGAAAAAACGTATTGCCCTTGGTTTAAAACAACTTACTCCTCACCCATGGGAATCTCTTGATACCACTATCGAAGTTGGTTCTAAGGTTAAAGGTAAGATTGTTACTGTTGCTGATTACGGCGCATTCCTTGAAATCACCCCTGGTGTTGAAGGTTTGATCCACGTATCAGAAATGTCATGGTCGCAGAACCTGCGTAACCCACAGGAATTCCTTAAGGTAGGAGACGAAATTGAAGCACAGGTGCTGACATTAGACCGCGATGAGCGTAAAATGAGCCTTGGCATCAAACAGTTAACTCCTGATCCATGGCAGAACATTGCTGAAAGATATCCTGTTGGAAGCAAACACAAAGCAGTGGTTAAAAACATGACCAACTTTGGAGTGTTTGTGGAAATTGAAGAAGGTATCGACGGCCTGATCCATATTTCAGATCTTTCATGGTCCAAGAAAGTGAACCACCCGAACGAATTCACTAAAATAGGTGAACAACTTGACGTGGTAGTTCTTGAGCTTGACGAAGAAAACCGTAAATTAAGCCTGGGCCATAAACAGCTTGAAGAAAATCCATGGGATACCTTCGAAACGATCTTCACATTAGATTCAATTCATGAAGGTACTGTTTTGAAAGTAAGTGATAAAGGAGCGATCGTTGCTTTACCTTACGGTGTTGAGGGATTCTCGCCAAGCAAACATTCTATAAAAGAAGATGGCAAGCCTCTCAAGGTAGACGAACATGCCGAATTCAAGATCATTGAATTCAGTAAGGATGCCAAGCGCATTGTAATTTCCCACTCACGTATCTGGGAAGATGCAAGAGCTGAAGCAAGATCTGCAGAGGTTAGTCAGAAAAAGAATGATCAGAAAGCTACTTTGAGCGCAGTTAAAAAGGTGAAAGAATCAGTTGAACGGTCTACCCTGGGCGACCTGGGCGTTCTTGCTCAACTGAAGGAGCAAATGGAAGGTGCTGAAAACAAGGCACGTAAAGCCAAGAAAACTGAAGAAGGAGCTGAATAACATTCTGTTCTTATAAAATTAAAGCCCTGCCGCAAAAAACGGCAGGGCTTTTTTCTTTTGTATATCATATTTTTTTTATTTTTGCCCAAATCCAAACTGATGCAAAACTTAACGCTGCTTGACGGACAAAAGTTTCAGATTACAATCAAGAGACTTTGTCATCAGTTGATTGAAAATCACAACGATTTTTCTGATTCTGTTATTCTTGGAATACAGCCCAGGGGTATTTTCCTCGCTAAAAGAATAGCATCCGAACTTCAAAGTATACTTCCGGACACACGAATACTGAACGGGGACCTGGATATCACTTTTTTTCGTGATGACTTTCGGAGACGTGAAGGCCCCCTGGTCCCAAATACCACCAAAATTGATTTTATTATTGAAGGCAAAAAAGTGATCCTTGTGGATGATGTTCTCTGGACAGGCCGGACCATCCGTTCGGCAATGGATGCAATGCTGGCATTCGGCAGGCCTGAGAAGGTAGAACTGCTGGTGCTTGTAGACCGGCGTTACTCGAGGCATCTTCCGATAGAACCCGATTATATTGGAATACAGGTAGATTCTATCAATTCACAGAAGGTTATTGTAAGCTGGAAGGAAACTGATCAGGAAGATCAGGTTGTTTTAATATCCGATAAATAAGCAGAATGCGAAAATTCGGTTTCAGGCATGAAGCAGACAGATTAAGTTTGTGTATATTTTTCGCAATTCCGACAATATTAACCCTAGATTTAGAAATCCGCAATCAGAAATAATACCATGGCAGAACAAGGTCAGAGTCTCAGCACCAGACATCTCTTAGGAATTAAAGACTTAAACGAGAATGATATTCAACTGATTTTTGAAACTGCGGACACCTTTAAAGATGTGCTTAACAGGCCGATCAAGAAGGTTCCTTCTCTGCGGGATGTAACTATTGCGAACATTTTCTTTGAGAATTCTACAAGAACCCGCCTGTCATTTGAGCTGGCGGAAAAGAGGCTTTCGGCCGATGTAATCAATTTTGCTGCTTCTTCCTCCTCCGTGAGCAAGGGTGAAACGCTGATCGATACAGTGAATAATATCCTCGCGATGAAGGTGGATATGATTGTGATGCGTCACCCCTATCCGGGTGCCGGGGTCTTCCTCAGTAAAAAAGTGAATGCCCAGATTATAAATGCGGGCGACGGAGCTCATGAACACCCTACGCAGGCACTGCTGGATGCCTTCTCAATAAGAGAGAAATACGGTGAGGTAGCAGGTAAAAAGGTGGCTATTATCGGCGATATCCTCCACTCGCGTGTTGCTCTGTCTAATATTCTTTGCCTTCATAAACTGGGTGCCGAAGTAATGGTTTGCGGGCCAACTACTTTAATCCCCAAATATATCGGTACGCTTGGAGTTAAGGTTGAATACGATCTTATGAAAGCGCTGCAGTGGTGCGATGTGGCAAACATGCTGAGAATTCAGTTAGAACGGCAGGATATTAAATATTTTCCTTCCCTGAGAGAGTATTCTATGTTATACGGGCTCAACAAGCAAATACTAAACTCCCTGAATAAAGAAATTATGATCATGCATCCCGGCCCGATTAACCGGGGTGTCGAAATAACCAGTGATGTAGCAGATTCCAAACAGTCGGTAATTCTTGATCAGGTAGAGAATGGAGTGGCTGTCAGGATGGCGGCTTTGTATTTGCTGGCGGGACAAAAGCCTTAGGAAGTTGAGGGTTGAAACTTGAAGGTTGAAAGTTGAAAGTTGAAAGTTGAACGTTTCCAGCGATTTAACAAAAATTGATTTAAATATACAACACATTTTTATAGCTGATAATCATTGAGTTGTGAATGTGTTGTACAGTTTGAAAGTTTAAA
>JAATFW010000300.1 GCA_015654985.1 Sphingobacteriales bacterium
CCTGTTCTGTAATCAAGCTGATCTGAAACCTGTAATTCATCATCATTTCTGATCGTCGAACGATAGCCGGTTTCAAGCTTCTGATCTTTGCTCAGCGGCAGAGTATAATCTATCTGGATATTATAGTTTTCAGCCGATTCGTTGTTCTTTGTGATCCTGCTGTCAACAGTATCTTTTTTCATTCCGGAGAACTCATAAAACTGCTGGTTAAATGTTTGGTCTTCGTTTTCCTTGCTGTGTCCATATGAAAAATTAGCAGTCAGCTCTTCGCCCTGGCGCTTTGTTTTCCTGCTGAAGTCAAGACTGAGATCATATCCGTTGTCCCTGCCATCTTCATCAGACCGCCTGAAGCTGGTCCCATCTAATGTACTGGAATAATTCTGATACAGGTAATTGATATTTTCATACCGGGTATCATTTCTGGAGTTCAGGTTTCCCGAAGCTCCAATCGTTGTTTTATCATTGATATAATAGTCCAGGCCCAGCTTTGCAGTATGGTTAATATTGTGCCTTCTGGAATCAGTGATATTGTTTAAAAGGCTGCTATTCTCAAGAAAGCTGGTATTGGTAAAGCCTCCGCCATACCGGTTAGAATACCTGTAACTATAATTCCCATAGATGTTTAGCTTGCCGTCGCGGTAGCTCAGATTGGTATTGGCGTTATAATTATCCCTGTTACCGGCAGAAAGGGATACAGATCCGTTTGAGCCCAGTTTCTTGTTCTTTTTTAAAACGATATTGATAATTCCTGTTTGCCCTTCGGGATCGTATTTTGAAGAGGGATTGGTAATAAGCTCTATGTTTTCAATTGAACTGGCGGGTAAAGATTGCAATGTCGCTGCCATGTCGCCTCCTCCAATAGCTGAAGGCTTTCCGTCAATCAGTACTTTTACATTGCTGGTGCCTCTCAGGTTGACATTCCCATCGATGTCAACAGATACTGTAGGAACATTTGCGAGAAGATCTGTAGCAGATCCACCCTCACTTACAATACTCTGATCGACGCTGAAAACTTTACGATCAACACCTAATTGCATATTACTGCGCTGTCCCTGTACCACCACTTCTTTCAATACATTTGATTTAGCCTGCAATAATTTTATTGTCCCCAAATCAGCAGCAGGTTTTTGTGTTGTAAAAAATAAAGACTTTTTAACGTAAGGCTGGTAGCCTACAAAGCTGATCTTTAGAGAGTACGTGCCGGAAGCGAAGGAACTAATAGCGAAATTCCCCAAAAGATCTGTCTGTGTTACTTTTACAACTTTTCCTGAAGCAGTATTTATTAATGCAACCGTGGCAAAATCAACAGGATCGCCAGTTGTTGCATCAATTACTTTTCCGCTTAATTTACCGCCTGCGGGAGATTGGGTAAAAGCTGAATAAGAAAAAAAGGAAAGGACGATGTATATGGGAGTGAAAAATTTCATGACATTCATTGTTTTTAACAACGAATGCAAAGAAAAGACATTCAAAACAAAATGAAGAGGCGTAACTATTTTATTACAGCGCAAGCATGTACTTTCAATCTATGCTTACCGTCAGGCCTTCCTGCTGAAGGATCTTACGGTATACTTCCAACTCAGTAAAAGAACCTTCAAGGATAGCGCACTTTCCGTCGTTATGCACTTTCCATGCAATTTTTTCTGCCTGGGGTTCAGAGTAGTCGAGGTACTTTACCATGCAATAAATAACATGCTCAAAAGTATTGACATCATCATTCCATAGAATAAGCTTATGGCCCGGCTTTAACCCCGTCAGCACTTCCTCCAATGTGAAGGTTTCAACTTCTGTTTCCGTTCCTGCAAAGCGAATACCCATAACTGCAAAGTTAAGCAAATGACCCGAAGATTGAATGTTTAAATTGCAAGATTACAAACATCGGGCAATCGGCAAGTCCAATTCTCCTGAGCTATGCCCACCATCCCATTCATGTTTATTTAGCGAATAGCTTTTCGTTCTCCTTCATCCTTTGCACAGTTTTACGCGTAACTCACTTCTATTTCACGTTAAACCTGAATACCTGCCGCCCGATACTCCCGTTGCCATCAAGACCCTCCGCTACTACTTTGTACGTCCCGGGTTCTCCCGCGGTAAAAAATTCAAACCTGGCTTTGCCGGTTGAGTCGGTTAAAACATTGGGCGTCCAGAATACAGTGGTACGGAGGTCAGGCAATTCTTTACTGATCTTCGGATTGTCGTAATTAGGAGAATAGAACTCCCTCGCAATGTAATAACCCTGTGGGCTGAATGTTGTGATACCGGGTGCGTAATTTCTGTAGGAGTAGTTTGGTTCACCGCGCTTGGTATTGATGATAAGCACGCCGCCGCCGCCCCGCATACCGTAGATTGCCAGATTGCCTATCGTTCTCAATACTTCAATTGATTCTACATCTGACGGCGATATCATTGAAAGATAATCAGACTCAACATTCATTCCATCGAGTATGATCTGCATTGGTGTATTCATACTGCGTGTAGAATAAGCAATTCCGTTTCGTATGATAACACCAGCTAATAATCCCTGAAGGCATTGGTCGAGCGTGGAACAACGTTGAAGCTTGTCGGCGGTAATAACCTGGTCGGCATTACCGGCGCCATTTAAATTACTGGAATTACGAACCGGTTGTTTCTTTTCTACAATCCGGACTTCCTGGAGCATAATATTTCTCCGTAATAAGCCATATTTTTTAAGCTCAGCAAACTCATTTTTTCGTGCTTTAAGGTAAGGCAGGAGAGACGAATTAACGTTAAGCTCGATGTCGGGAGAGTTCTTGCTCCGTGTCACCAGTTGAGGCGGAACCCGGTCAACTGTGATCTCCACGTTTTTCCTGTCCTTTGCATTGCGCGCCTGTATCACAAAACGGGTACTGTCATTAAACTGGAGATTGTCGAAGCTAAACCTGCCCTCTGTATCGGTAACAGTATCCAAAAGCATTCCGCTTCCCCTGGATGCAAGGATCATTACTTTCCCCCCGGCGACAGGTTTGCCTCCCAGTGTTTTTACTGTTCCGCTGATAGAGATACTTCTTTCGGGTTTGAATGCCAGGCTGGGAAAAGAGTCAGATATAAGACTTTTCCATGTAAACCTGCGCCATCCCTGGGTAAGCATCAGATTGTCAAGCTGACGTGTTTTATTGTCATTTACTTCCGCAAAGTAATAATTAGGCTTTTCTATATATCCTTTCAGATCAGAGGAAAGCAGAATATTAGAAAAGATTGTGGTTTCGTCCGATTCATCAAAAGGAATTTTGCTCTCATTGGTAACTGCTACTGAGAAGTCTGCAACCACCGGCTTTCCGGCGCTGTCGAGAACCGTAAAATCCATTTTTACTTTTTGACGTTCCTGATAGGTCTGTTTATCTGTGTTGATATTAATTTTTAACGGATCATTATGCCTGATGAACACCAGTCTCTCCGCCATAGGCTCATACGAAGGAGAAAACAAAGTAAGCTGAAGAATACCTGTTGGAAAACGGCTTTTAGGTATAAATGCACTTATTGAAGAGTTGTTTAACTTGTTTCTGGCCACAAACTTAACTATCCCGTTTGATTGGGCAACCAGCGTCAACTGCCCGTTTTCCGCAAGATCCGGACTGGAAGAAATTCTCACAGACAGGTTGTCAGGATCATTGTTGCCTACTGACAACACATAGCCCGATGCTGCAGCCAGGGGCAGCTTTATTTGTTTTTCAGATCCGTCGTCAAATTTGACTATTGCTGTATATGTATTTCCCGTTTCAGGAACTAATGCGAAAAATCCCATTCCGGCATGTTCCGACTTAAATTCTGCGACCGTTTTATTGTCTTTATCGGTGACGACGCCCGATACTTCACGGCCCAGCCCATCGGCTCCAACCGCTTTAAATCCAACTTTTGAGCGGATGCCATTTACAAGCTGGCCTCCTTCGGGGAAAAATTGTACATCTACATCTGCTGAAGTGGCTTTAACAATAAAGGCCTTGCCGATTGTAGTCTTATCATCCAGCTTAACGGTCGTATTGATCTTTCCCGATTTAAGAATAAAAGGTTGAGCGTTGGTAAAGTCTATGTTCAGATTTCCTTCAGCATCCGTTGTCCCTTTTCCCTTTGCTATATTTCTTGAATCTAACTGGATATTATAGGTTACCTCTTTTCCTGCAAGCGGTTCGCCATTAATGTCGCTGTATGTAATTACAGCATGAACATTTTCACGGTTGCCTGTTTTCGAGAAGCTGTAGGCCACATTGCCTATCACCTGATTGGCAAATGGGCTTCCTACCTTAACGACCTTATCAAAATAGTACTCTTCGCCGAAATTACGCATCCAGTTGGTATAGGCTCTGAGCCTGTAATTTCCTTCAGCCAATGAATCGGTTAATGTAAAGTCGCCCCATGCCAGCCCGGCAATTACGGGCAACCGTAAGGTCCCTGTAATCGAATCTTTTTCATTGATAAGGTCGACATATAAAATCTTGCTGAGGTTAGAAAGCTCATTCCGCTCTGCATTGAGAATATAAGCTTTAAACCAGATACTGTCGCCAATGCTGTAGTATGGCTTATCAGTATGAATATGTATCTTCTCCTGAGGATACTCATTTCTGAACTTCTCCAGTTTAGAAAGGATTCCTTTTAAAGGATCATCATCATCGGGCATAAACCCGAAACTGTATACCGAACATACAAGGATACAGAAAAAAAGGAAATACCGGCTCTTCATATTGATAAGAAAGAATAAAGCCTTAATTTATTAACATTGAGGCTTTTGTTAATTAAATAACGTTTTTTATTTAAAAAGTGTTTTTCCACATCATACTTTCTACAGGCCGGGTTGTCTTACGGTTATACTTGGCATCCCCCTTTGAGTTATAGAAAGTTTCAATCTCACCGGCTACGTCGAAATAGATCAGTTGCCCGATTGGCATCCCTGCATAGATCTTTACAGGCTGGGTAACGGAGATCTCCAGTGTCCAGGTATTGCAAAAACCAACATCTCCTTTGCCTGCTGTAGCGTGTATATCTATGCCGAGGCGCCCGGTGCTCGATTTACCTTCCAGAAAAGGAACGTGAAGATGCGTTTCTGTATACTCCATAGTTACTCCGAGATAGAGCGTGCCGGTCTGGAGCACAAAACCATCTTTAGGAATTTCAAAATGTTCAATTTCATTATGAAGCCGGGCATCCAGCACTCGATTTTTATAAGTTGCCAGGTATTTGCCCAAATGGACATCGTAAGAATTGGTTCCGAGGCAATCTCTTTCGAAAGGTTCAATAATAATGCTGCCCCGGTCTATTTCTTCTAAAATGCGTTTATCAGAGAGAATCATAATCTTTGTAGGTTGCACTAAAATTAGGAATTATATTTTTAGTTTTCCTGTAATTTTTTAGTACAAATTCGGGCTTCCGGCCAATGCTCCTTAAAACGCCGGTATCTGCTTTTGAATCATGCATATAAAAAGGTCTGAATCGTGCCGCTGAAGAATATAATTACAATAGGATACAGCAGCGGGAAAACCTTTCCGGAAGTAGATATTCTGAGCTAAATCCTGAAATTCCGCATCTGAAATAAAAGCAATAAAGGGCTTCCTTCAATCTGATGAGGAAGCCCCTGAAGATGATAACAGCACTGTCTTTTATTGAATAAATAATGAGGTAACCATCATACCTCATCATTTTTTATGGAACATCCTGCGCGGTTACCGGTATACCCTTATATAATCAACCTCCATGGTCCCACTTATAAAAGCCGGATCAACTGTGCCGGCAAAGTTACCTCCGATAGCCAGGTTTAAGATGATAAAAAAATTATGATTAAACGGAGTACTGCTGTTATTGGCAAACGTATAAAAGGTGTTGCCGTCAACAGCAATTTTGATAGCCGAAGCAGACCATTCCATTGTATATACATGAAACTCAGTAGTAGCATTGGCAATAACTACCGTGCTGCCATCGGCATTGGCGCCCGAGCGCCCGGGGTAATGGAGTGTTCCGAATATTTTATTCAGATCATTCCCTTTGTGTTCCATAACGTCGATCTCACCGCATGCAGGCCATCCGGCTGTTGCAAAATTGTCACCCAGCATCCAGATGGCAGGCCAGGTACCGCCGCCGGCCGGCAGCTTGGCTTTTACCTCCACCTTACCATACTTAAATGAAAACTTACCTCTTGATACCAGCCTTGCAGAAGTATAGGCACTGCCGCTGTAATTTTCCTTTTTTGCGGTTATTTTAAGAGAACCATCAGACACTGTTACATTATCACTCCTGTTGGTGTAATACTCTAATTCGCTGTTACCCCAGCCGTTATCACCGGTACCGGTATCATAGCCCCACTTGGCAGGATCGGGTGCGCCCGGAGTATTGAACTCATCTGACCACAGCAGCGACAATACAGCCGAAACTGTAATCTGGACCGACTTTGAAAGAGCCTTTCCGCTGCTGCTTTTGGCAGTCACATTTACAGTATAGGTGCCTGCAACCGGATACTTGTAGGTTACAGCACCTGATGGTACTGTCTGAAAATAGCCATTCCCGAAATCGAATTCATAGGTAGCCGCATTGGTGGCCGATGCTGTAAATGCTACGTTACCACTGTTATCAGTACTTACTTCATATACTATACTCAGATTGGTTGGAGCCCCGGCAGGAGAATCATCTCCGTTGCCGTTGCTTTTACTGCAGTTTATGAATGCAAAAACCAATAATGTTAAAAAGGAGGTGCGAAGATATTTCATATAACTATAGATTATAATCAGGGTTTAACTTTTAATTTCTGATACCATGCAAGCCCGTCAATCCCTATGTTCCGTAAGGTCATCGTTGTCGCAGTAAGTGTTAAAATCTCATAGGTATTGCCACCAGTGCCAAAGTTAATTAAGCCATTACCCGGCACTACAAACTGTATCCTTGTAGAATTAGCCGGTGTAGAACCTGATGTAGCATTCATAAAGGTAAGTTTCCTTGGAGTAGCAAGATTTAAATTGTAACAATCATCGTCTCCCGCTGTGCCGTAATAGCCGGTAGAAGCGCCTATAAGAAATGACTGTCCTTTATTATCTACGCTTAGCGATATACCATCCGCGGCATCTTTTGTAAACGTGATTTCATCGTCATACAGGCATGCGGCACGTTCATTCGGAGCGGCAGAATAGTAATCCGAAGCATAGGTATCAGCCGGGCCAACACCTACATGTCCGGGCGTTTCCCGGTCTGTAACCCAGGTTTGTGAGGCGCCGCTAGTCAGATTCTGCAGCATCTCTTCCGAAAGTTTAAAATTAACAAATACCGTTATTTTCTTACTGGCGGTTGAAGTGATCCCTCCCGTGCCGATAGCGCTTACCGTAACGGTATAGTCAAAAGTGCCGGGGTTTGTGTATTTATAATTAACGGTACCTTCAGGCACGATCTGCCATTTACCATCCCCAAAATCAACTTTATACGACATCGCGTTAGTGGCCGTTGCCGAAACAGCAACATTGCCCGAGCCGTCTCCGCCGGGATTGACAGCATCAGCACCCGCTACTGTAGTCGTCATGCTCAGGTCTGTAGGTGTTATTAATTTACCAAAAGAATATTCCTCTTTTGTACAGCCGCTGAAGGTAATTAGTACTGCCAGGCAAATAAGCAGTAACCCTTTTATATAGGTCTTCATGATTTTAATTTTTGAGATTAATTAAGTGATATATCGTCAAATAACCAGGTAAAGTTCGCTGTGCCGTCTCCCATAGTTTGGCTGTCGAAAATCAGAACTACCTTTTGATAGGTGTTCGCTGTATTGATTGCACTGTAATCAAATGTCAGCTCTTCCCACGTGTTTGCAGTATTAACCGTCATTTCTTTTTCGAAACTAATACCTCCGTTCGTGAGGTTCTCAACCTTTAAAAGTACTTTGGCACCGGCACGCGGTGAATATACTTTCACTTTGAAGGTCCTTTTAACAGAAAAATCAATCGAATGATCTAATGTGAGATAAGCGCCTCCCCATAACTGGCCTGCACCTTTTACCATTTTAGCAACCTTACCGCTGGTATTAATGCCAGTCGGGCTGGGGTTATCGATTACTGTAACCGCACCGCCGTCAAATCCGGTAAACGAATAATGAAGCGTAGCTGATTCAAAACTGAGCGGAAGTTCCAGTACCTCCGCAGGTATGGCAGAAGGAACAAATTTTAGATCATCCCAATAGAATATTTTCCCGTTCCCGGTATGGTCGAAGTCAAAGAAAACGGAAGCTTTGTCATAGGCAGTCGAAAGATCAAGGGCCGGGGTCTCCGCAGCATGATTGTTAAAATCAAAGGTCAGCGTTTCCCATGCGTTTGCTGCCGTAGTAACTGTTTCTGTTTCCACTGATTTAGTACCATCGTTATGATCTTCGATCTTTAACCTTACAGGGATACCGGCAGCAGGAGAATATACCCGCATGGTCATTTTTGTGGCATCAGCCGTTACCGGAATTACGGTAGCAAATCCCGATGCCGTACCAATAGTTGTACCGGCCCATGTTTCAGCACCATTCCCTTTTACAGACTTCATTACCTTATTGGTACCGCCGGCCGGGTCGGCAGCGATGGTAGTCGAGTTCCCTCCGAAATCACCGATAGTATAATCGTAGTCAGGATCATCAAAGGTTACCGGCAGGTCAACCTGCTTGCCTGCCTTAACAGTTTCGGTATGTTCGGCGGTCGCCGCACCCCCGCTTAATGCTACGATCCTGACGGTATAGGTACCTGCTGTTGCATACGTATGCACCGTTGTATCGCCTTCTAAAAAAGTGTCGAAAGGCTCCGGTGTTTCATCTTCGGCATCGCCATAATAAACCCTGAACATGGTTTCATAGGAAGCCGTTGCAGTCACATTCAGTGCCAGGCCGTTTATTGTAAGAGTAGTTATAAAGTTTTCAGGGGTTCTGAAAGAAACCGTAAGCTGCTGTGAGGTTTCGGCTGTTTGGTTATTAATACTGTGCCCTACGATCTTAACCGTATAAACCCCCTCGGTATACCTGTGCTGTGCCTTTTTCCCTGGCAGAATCTTTACGTACGTATCGCCTCCATCACCGTAATAAACATCATAGGCAGTAACCCCTTCCCCATCAGGAATGATGGTGACCAGCCCTGTATTATCCTGTGTGATGTCAAACATCACGGATAGTTTTGCCGGGCCTGCAATACCGTTTAAAAAGGAAGTGTCGTCATACTCCTCTTTACAGCCTGCTAAAACAAGAAGTAAAAAAGCGACGCACATAATATATTTTTTTGTATTCATGATTATAATATTAGTGGTTGATGATTAGTACCCCGGATTTTGTGTTAACCCTGAAATGTCGATCTCATGCTGCGGAACCGGGAATACTTCATGTTTCCCTGTTTGAAAACCGGAGATCTTTGAAGCAGCCTGGCCTGTTCTTACCAGGTCAAAAAAGCGGTCGCCTTCCATCGCCAGTTCCAGTCTCCGTTCATCCCAAATAGCTTGCTTTAATGCAGCCCCTGTAGCGGTAATTTTATGCAGATCATCGCCGAACGCCCGGTGGCGGACCTGGTTTAAATAGTCCTGTGCCTTGGTGTCGTTGGGTGTTGAGGCCCTGTTATTTGCCTCTGCAGCCATTAACAAAACCTCCGCATAACGGATGGTCCTGAAATTATTAAGGTAGTTCAGTTCAACCTGCCCGGAAGTTTCTCCTTTTCTGGGTAAATATTTCTGATTATATAACCCCGTATTTTTGTAAGGAGCAACCTGGTAGGTAATAGTATATTCAGGATGGGCGGCCTTATAAGCTTCAATATTCAGGATGGTCACATCCTTTCGCTGGTCGCCTGCAGTATAGGCGGCAGCCAGTTCCAGAGTGGGTAAATTGGTGCTCCATCCGGCGGCATAAGGCATTTCGGCACTGCCGTTGATACCTCTGACACCATTTTGTTGTACCGAATAATTTCCCTGCCCTCTTGTTGTTCCGTTCCAGTTATAATAAGGTGAACCATTCGTATATTGAATTTCAAAAACAGATTCAGGCCCGTTTTCCCCGGCTGCTAAAAAAATGGAGTTAAAGTCGGTAACAAGGGTAAACGCATTGGAGGTAATGACACTTTCCAGCACGGTTGCAGCATCGCTAAATTTATTTTCATATAAATATACCTTTCCAAGCAGCGCCTGGGCGGCGTATTTGGTAACCCTGCCTTTTTGCGCCTGCGTGGTTGGTAATACAGCAATGGCATTAGCCAGGTCGAGTTCTATCTGTTTGTATACATCTTCTTTAGGCGCTCTTTGGAGAGTTCTTGAGTCGCTCACTTCCAGTCTTCTATCTGCAAATAGCGGAACATCGCCAAACATCTTTACGAGGTTGAAGTAATAATAAGCCCTCAAAAAATAAACCTCTCCGTAGAGTACATCTTTCCCTGCAAAATCAATAGTTTCTCCCGACTTGTTTTTGTCTTTATACTGGGTTAAGTAGTTAGCGCGGTTAACACCTTCGTAAGCAGACTGCCATAGGTCCTGGAGGGTTGAGTTGACCGGTGTGAGCGTATAATCATCTATCTGCTGTAATACCAGGATATCAGAAGCGCTCTCACCCCCGGCAACCGAATTATCGGATGCAATATCCCCGATAGTAACCGTTTGATTCAGCCATTGCAATGGTGTATAGGCGCTGATCACCATGTTCTGATAATCGCTTTCTGATTTTAAGTAGTCAAGGTCACCTGTCAGGAAGTCGTCATGTGGATCATAATCCACCCATTTTTTACACGATGTAAGCACGGTAATTAATATTACCAGACCCATTAGTTTAATGTATGTCTTTTTCATTGTAATATTTTTATTGATGGAATTATAATTTAAGATCAAGCCCGAAAGCATAAATTCTGGGCACGGGATATGCCCCCCTATCAACCCCGGTATTTAATATTCCGCCTGAAATTTCGGGATCATACCCTGAATATTTGGTAAAGGTGTACACGTTTTTAACCTGGGCGTATACTCTTATGCTTTTAAACACCCGGCCGTTTAGTGCCTTGGGAAACGTATAGCCTAATTGCAGATTTTTAATTTTTACAAAAGAACCATCTTCCACATACCTGTCCGACACCCGGATGTTGCTGTTCGGGTCATCAAAAATATATCTTGGATTCCGGGCATCGTTCGTACTGCCGGGACCCGTCCACCTGGCCAGTACACCCCGGAATTTATTGGTTAAATTACCGTTTCTTTCATAAGCCCGGTACACGTCGTTACCCACCGATGCATAGGTAAATGCGCTGAAATCGAAATTTTTGTAATTTACTGCAAGGTTCCATCCCATAGTAAATTCAGGGAAGGGGTCGCCGATCTTCACCTGGTCGGTGGCAGAGATCACGCCGTCGTTATCGGTATCAGCAAAGCGTATATCCCCAGGATGCGCGCCTGTTTGTGTGGGCGCCGCTGCAATTTCAGCTTCTGTCTGGAACAATCCTTCGGTTTTATATCCGTAAAAGTAGCCGGGAGTCTGCCCTTTTTCAAATACTGTTACCAGTTGCGGCTGGCCGTTGAAATAGTCGCCACCCGTGTATTTTGCAGTGCCATCTGTGTTGGTAGCAGTAACCATGTTTTTACTCGTGGTGAAGGTAAACGTGTTATTAATGGTAAGCGATTTACTAACAGCCTCGTTATAGCTCAGGTTTATATCAACACCATTGCTTTTAGTAGAACCAATATTTGAAATAGGAAGGGGTACCGTCCCCAGGTATAAGGAACCTGACGGCAGAAATAAAAGGCCGTTCACCTTTTTTCGAAAGTAATCAGCTGAAACAGAAAATTTTCTGTGGAAGAAAGTCATGTCAAAGCCGATGTTCGATTGCAGCTGTTTCTCCCATGCCAGGCTGTTATTAGCGGCCGAAGCTACTGTAGAGCCTGGATAAAACGTGTTGTCAAAATTATAGCCATTGCTGTTTGCAGTAGGACCGTAATCAGGGCCGCCGGTAGAAATTTTTACATTTTGCGGGTCAACGTTTTCATTGCCGGTTGAGCCATAGCTGCCTCTTATTTTTAAATAGTCAATAAATGAAGAATTAAAGAAGTCTTCGCTGCTGAGCACCCAGCCCAGAGATCCCGAATAGAAGTCGGCGAATTTATTATTGATACCAAATGCGTATGAACCGTCACGGCGGGCGGTGAAGGATGCCAGGTATCGTTCCCTGTAATCATAATTTATCCTGCCAAAGTAAGAAATGTTCTTTCTGAAGTACTGAGAATAGGAGCCATCGCGGCCGCTGAGATTGGCTGC
>JAATFW010000350.1 GCA_015654985.1 Sphingobacteriales bacterium
AGTCTGCTATAACTAAAAACCATCCTCACTCCTGATTCATACCCTCTTCGTTTCCTGATTGCCATCCCGATAATTGGCAGGCAAAACAGACGATAAAGAGCAGGTAACAGAGAATATCTTTCAAGCGAACATGGTACGAACATGGTACGAACTTGATACGAACAAGGTATATGGCATTTTTTTGCCAATTTTTCGAAATCAACAATGAATACAAAATTACTATCAAACTCCAAAATCGTCTTTTGGGAGCCCGCTTTATGATCAAAAATAAGTTTATCTTTGTAACAATGGAAGATTCTTTATGCTTTTACAACTGTAACGGAAAGAATATCCCCACTGATCCCGGGCTGTTTAAGGAGATGGGGGCTTGCCAGAATTGCATTCTTTTTAAAAAGTGCTGCAAAAAATACAAAAAAGGCAAACGCTGTAAGGACTGCCCTAAATAAGCAGGCTGTTAAGACCCTAGATTGCTTCCAATTATTATCTGCCCTCGCACAGCTTTCAACTTTCAACCCGCAACTTTCAACTTTCAACTTTCAACTTTCAACTTTCAACTTTCAACCCATCCCTCCCCCCTGTCAAAATGGCAATTTTCACATTTTGGAACATCCCTTGATATATAACTTTAAAGGAAGTTAAATTTCAAATATACTATGCAAGAAAAAGGAACCATTTCGATTCACACCGAAAACATTTTCCCGATTATTAAGAAGTTCTTATACTCCGACAATGAGATATTTCTCAGGGAGCTGGTATCTAATGCAGTAGATGCAACCCAAAAGATCAAAAGACTTTCATCCCTGGGACAATACCACGGAGACCTTGGAGATCTGAAGGTTGAAATTTCTTTTGATGAGGAAAAAAAGACAATTACCATTTCTGACCGCGGACTTGGTATGACAGCAGAAGAGATTAAAAAATACATTAACCAGATCGCCTTTTCGGGAGCAACTGAATTTGTTGAAAAATTTAAGGATGCCAAAGATGCCAATGAGCTGATAGGAAAGTTCGGACTCGGTTTTTACTCCGCTTTCATGGTAGCTGATAAGGTAGAAATTCAAACCCTTTCCTACCAGGATGGTGCAGAGCCTGCCAGTTGGATATGCGATGGAAGCACTGAGTTTGAAATAACCGAAGGGAAACGAACAGAAAGAGGTACAGATATTATTCTCTATATCAATAGTGATTCAGAAGAATTCCTGAGCAAGTATAAATTACAGGAAATCCTGGATAAATACTGCCGGTTCCTTCCGGTACCGGTCAAATTTGGCACTAAAACAGAATCTGAACCTGACGGTGAAGATGAAGAAGGAAAACCTAAATATAAATCGGTAGAGGCCGACAATATTATTAACAATACAACGCCCGTCTGGACTAAAGCTCCTGCCGAACTGAAAGATGAAGATTATCTAACATTCTATAAAGAACTCTATCCGTTCTCAGAGGACCCTCTGTTCTGGATCCATCTCAATGTTGATTACCCTTTCAACCTGACAGGGGTACTTTACTTCCCTAAAATAAAGAATGATTTTGAGATGCAGCGCAATAAGATCAAGCTGTTCTCACGCCAGGTATTTATTACAGACGAAGTTAAAGATATCGTTCCTGAATTTCTGATGCTTCTGCATGGAGTTATTGATTCACCCGACATCCCATTGAATGTTTCACGCAGCTTCCTGCAGGCAGATAACAGCGTTAAGAAGATCAATAATTACATCACAAAGAAAGTTGCCGACAAGCTTTCTGAGCTTTTCAAAAAAGATCGCAAGGCTTTTGAGGAAAAATGGCAGGATATAGGCCTCTTTGTTAAATACGGAATGATCAGTGAAGAAAAGTTCTATGAAAAAGCCAAAGATTTTGCTCTGTTGCCTAACACCGCGAATGAGTTCTTTACTCTTGATGAATACAAAGAAAAGGTTAAAGATCTGCAAACGGATAAGGATGGCACACTAGTATATCTTTATACGAATGACACTGCTAAACAGGATACATTTATCCAGTCGGCAAATAAAAAAGGGTACGACGTGCTGGTGATGAACTCTCCCATCGACAATCATTTTGTAAACCAGTTGGAGCAAAAGCTTGAAAAAACCTCGTTGAAACGTGTCGATGCAGACGTTGCTGATAAACTTATCAGTAAGGACGATAATCCCCCGCATGTGCTTACAGAAGAACAGGCTGCTAAAGTAAAAACTGTTTTCGAAAAAGCGATTCAAAAGCCCAACATGAAAGTGGAAGTTGAAAGCCTTAGCCCTGATGAACTTCCTGTACATATTACGATGGATGAATTTATGCGCAGAATGAAGGATATGGCACAAATGGGGGGAGGAATGAACTTTTATGGATCTCTGCCCGAAAATTATAAGGTAGCTGTAAACGGAAATCACCCTTTGATCAATCGTATTGCTAACGATGAAAACGAAGAAGAACAGAGTCAGTTAGCCAAACAGGCATTCGATCTGGCGCTGCTTTCGCAGGGACTTTTAACAGGCGCCGATCTTACAGAGTTTGTAAAACGAAGCGTACAGCTTATATAAATATATAAGGATAAATAATCCGGAAGCATAAAAAGAAATGCCGGAAGCCAGATAATCAGTCGGCTTCCGGCATTTCTTTTTATAAGGAAACAATAACTGTTATAAGGAAGACAATACAGTCAATTAAAATCTTACCTGCAACTGCACTACTCCTGTATTGTGTGTATATTGCGTACTTAATGGAATATTATGTTTGTACATATCAATGATACACCCTACTTCCAGGCGTGCATAATAGTCGTCAGCAAACTCTAAACTTATCATAGGAGTTACCGTTTGTCTCAGGTTATCATTGATCCTGTAATTCTCCTGAAGATATTCATAGCGTGAGGAAAACTCAACAGAACGCAGTCGCGGATGCCGGCATTCATAACGAAAATTCGGAAAAACATAAAAACCTCTGTTTTTGTACTGATAGAGATCCAGTCTTTCTGCATCAGAAGCTGCAATATACTCAGCAAAATTTGCACCTTCTTTGTATTCACTCATCAGTTCAAATTTCAGCCTGTTGCTTAATGGCAGAGTTGCGGTAATATCGGCTCCCCATGCATTTCCGGTTTTATTACGGGCGGTTCCGGTACCTCCGTTAAAGCCTATACGAAAGTCCTTCGCCAGATCAGCTTCAAGCCGTCCGTAGTAATGCTTACGGTTATCATTATCAGCAGGCTGATTGCGGTTATTTCCATTGTCAACACCTGCATAGTAATGTAAAGGCAACTTTCCATTACTATTAAAGTCACCATAAACAGCCGCTCCCAACTGAAAGCTTTGCCAGCCACTGGCTCCAAAAAGATTATACTGGTTTGAATAATCAAGCGACTTAATAATATCTGCAGGCAGCATATCTTCAGGTCCGAAAAAAGGTCTGAATTGTCCGAACTGGATATTGAAAGCCTTGCTATGATGATACCTTACAAAAGCATTTTCAAGCACTTTATTCTTAGGATCTGCAGAAAACTCAGCAAGATTCATCAGAATATTTGCATCAAAATGATCGTTGATATTGGCCCTGGTCTGAACCCTGATCCTTCTTAAGCTAAAACTGTTGGTTATGCCGGTACCCTCATAGTTTTTCCCGTTTACATCAATATTATCAGAAAGAGAATATGTGTAACGCAACTGCATCAACCCGGAAATGGACAGGCTGCGTTTAAATGCTGAATAATTTAAATTGGTTGAGTCTGAAAGATTTTTTTGGCTCGCTTTAATATTTCCGGCAAATAACATTAAAGCAAACAGGGATACATAAATTTTATATTTCATTAAAAAACATCTTATTATGCGGCAATAATAGGAGTTTAGAAAGAAAGTAAATATGATACAGATCACATCTGTTAAACCAGAGGATCATTAACAGCAAACAGGTAACGGCCCTGCCCCAGCCGAAAGCCAAAGCATCACTTAATAAACGCTAAGCAACTAACCTGCCAGCAGGCCATTCATCACCATACTGACAACCATCCTCTATATTCATCAGAACTCAACACAACTGAAATCTTTAAGTTTTCGCATTTACTAAAAACAGCTTTTATTCTTATATACTGTATAATAAAAACTCAACTACCTGTTTCCAAGCCGATTGCTTTAGCAATAAGAGCCATCTTGCCAAGCCATGATTTAAGCAGAGATTCCTTACCCTTAGAATATTTCACAGTAATTAAATATTCCCGCTGATCTTCTGAAGAAGAACTTCCAATAAAATTAAAAGGAAGAGTATTGTCCAGATACTTTCCAAAATTGTATTCCAATGCAACAGAAGCAGTCTTTATGTTTCCTGAGGTCCATTCTTCCTGCTCATAAAGATCCAGCACTTCTCTTCCTGTGCGCCCGAGTAATACAGCAAACTCTTCTGCTGAATAACCTTGTGCCTGGGCCACACCTTTCACAATTTTCCCAAAATGCATAAAAACTCTAAGATATAAGCAATCAGACAACAGAGTATCCTCCCGCCAATTACTTAAATAAAAATCCCTTTTCTAATCTCTAATGTACGAAAAATGACGACAATAAACAAATTAAAACTACAATAGAAGGATTCAAACACCTCACATTATTCTCCCAGAGCTATCACTGCCTTGAAATGGTTAATCATTCCCCCGTTAGAATAGCGGTAAGAAAAACTATTGGATGCTTTCGTAATTATTAAAAGGCCATAATGTTCCGCAAGATTAGTAGTTACGTTAAGCGTACCTATCGGATATTCCTCAAACTCAAAGCTGATCATATTTTCAGATTCGATCCTGGCATACAGGGCAAAAAAATCATCTTTATGAATCAGTAGCTTTTTACCTTTATGAATAGAATTCAGTGGCCACCCGGGATAATCTTTAAGCACAAAAGGCTTTCCGTCATCATATTTACTCACCTCAATTTCTTTTTCATCTAAAAGAATTACAATAAGGCTTGTATCCGCATCAGAATGTTTTACTCCATTCGTAAGCAGTTCGATAAGCAGATGTTTACACAAACTTAATGTTCTGTCGTTCCTGCCGTAAACACGGGTATGCTGCTCTATTTCCGGAATAATTTTATTAAGTAAAGGATAAATGCCTTCTGTTCTGTTATCAAAAGTATAATGTTTTATCTTCTGCCCCACTTTTATATTTTTATTCACTATATCGTCCAAAACTACCAGTGAATGAATCGGGCAATTTATCATAAATCATTATCACTTTTTCCATCCTGACCAGGCAAAAGAGATTATAAATATCCTTGTTAAGATTGGCTACAGCGATGTCTCCCTTTACAAACAAAGCATATTTCAAAAGAGAAACGAGAGCTCCCATAAAAGTACTGTCAATATATTTAACCCCTTCAAAGCTAATTACCAGAAAGTGGTCGCCTTCCTTGATGATGCTGGTTACATATTCTTTGAATTTCTCTGCATTTTTTAAGGTAGCCTCACGACCTTTAATTTTCACAACATAATAGTCGTTGTATTTAAATGACTCGAACATAGTATATATTAGTTTTATTTTATCAATGGAGTTTTTGAATGAACAGAAGGCTTCGGTCATCAACCACCTCTGTCATTTTCACTTCCGAAAAAGTTTCTGCTTTTATTAATTCGAAGGTATTGTGTTTTCCTAAAAGAGGTGTGATTGTCTTAACAAAAAGAGGATAGCTTGTCCTGGTTCCATATTCGCCATAAAAATCTATCATGCCATCAGTAACTACAATCAACTGATCGTCAGGCTCCATCCTGATAACTTCCTCACTGAACTGACCGTCGGACGCAACACCCAACAGTACACCAGAAGACTTTATCTGCGAACATTCGTTTTCAGCACTCCTGTATAAAATAAGAGGCACATCACCGGCACCGGTATAATGTATTTCACCTGTTTCGTGGTCAATTACCAGCAGGGATAAAGTGGAAAGCACGTTGTTCAGCACCTGATCTTTATAAATTACCCTGTTAATTTTATTGACTATGCTGGCGGTAGAAAAATCACCTTCAAGAACACACAAACGAATAGCTGAACGTATATAGCTGAGATAATTAAAAGAAAAGAACCATGCCCCCCATTTTTTCCCCATTACATCACCAAGGATGATGAAGGTATGACCGTTATCTGTATCAATAAAATCAATAAAATCACCCCCGGGATAAGCTTCAAAAGTTTCATAGAGAAAATCGAGCTTGAATCCTTTAATATGAGGAGCCTCAGAAGGAACCGTACGCAGGTTAAGGGCCCTGGCCGTAGCGCCCAATTCAGAAATAGATTGTTCGTGTTGCTTACGGATAGTATTTAAAATGTTCGAAACTTTAGATACAACCAGGTGCATCGGAGTATTCTTGTCTATATAATCAATAGCCTGCATATTCAGTCCCTGTTGCATCAGTTCCTGCCCCCCAAATGAAGTAAAAAACACGAAAGGGATGTTCTTCCATCGTTTATCCATCAGAACAAGCTTCCGGAATTCAAACCCATCCATTTTAGGCATACTGTAATCAGAGAGGATCATATCCGGAACCGCCTGCTTCAGTATTTTTAAAGCTTCTGCTACGGAATCAGCCTTGTAACATTCGAAGCCTTTACGGCTCAGGGCACCGGCGATAACTTTTAATATAAGCCGGTCATCGTCTACAAGTAGGATTTTTGAGGTATGTGGCATTATTTCTGCCTGTTTAAATTAATTATAGAGATTAATAACAAATATACACCAGTAAAAACAATTAACAGAGATATAAGATCCATTAAAGTTACTCCATCATCCCTTGTAAAATAATAAATTGTAAACATCTCAAAATAGGGTGGCGCTGGCATAACGATCATCGCAAATCCTAATCCTATCATCAGTACCGAAATGATCATCAGTGTAATTTTCGATGTTCGTTCTGCTATCAGATACCTTTTTGAACTTTTACTGTCGAGCTTGTAAGTTGATAAGAGGTTTTCAAGGCTGTCAGCCCGGGCAAAACGAGGCAGGTTCTTGTCACCAAGTTTCCTGAATTCCTTCAATTTATCATTGGTTATTTTATTGTTTTCTGCAGCCCGGTTAAATTTATCCTGCAATTTAGAGATGGTTTCACTATCAAAATCGCTCTCCCCCAGCAAAACAATTAATTCATCAAGTTTCTGTTCTACAGAAACCTCTGTTTTGCCGATATCTTCAAAACGTCTGATTTGTTCGCCGAAACTCTTTCTTTTTTTCAAAGCGCAAAATTATGTTGTAACTTCCCTACCGAAATACGTAGAAGCATACCATTAAAATAAAGCACGACAATCATTAACTCTGAAACAGATCTCTTTATTATAAAACAATCTCTTTATTTAAAATGAAAAAAGTTTCTGTAATTACCGTTAATTTTAATCAGCCATCTGTTACAGAAGCTTTACTGGATTCAATTATCCGATACAACCATTATCAAAACATGGAAGTTATTGTTGCCGATAATGGCAGTCAGATAAATCCCCTGCCTCTGTGGATAAATAAATATCCCAATATCAGGTTTATACGTTCTGAAGTGAATTTAGGTTTCGCCGGAGGCAATAATTTTGCAGTCCGTCAGGCAGATGGCGATTATCTTTTTTTTGTAAATAATGATACCGAATTCAGGGAAGGCCTGGTTGAAAAGCTGGCTAAAATTTTAGAAGAACATCCTGAAGCAGGCATGGTGTCTCCGAAGATCAGATTCTATCATGAACCCCGGATTATTCAGTACGCAGGTTTCACTCCCATGAATTTTTATACATGCCGGAACAGGTGTATCGGCGAATATGAGGAAGACAAAGGGCAATATGACCACAGTACCGGGCCAACTGGCTTTATTCATGGAGCGGCAATGATGGTACGCAGGGAGACGATACGAAAAGCTGGTTTAATGGCAGAAAACTTCTTCCTGTACTATGAGGAAATGGATTGGTGCGAACGGATTAGAAGAGCAGGCTTCCAGTCGTGGGTAGAGCCACAGGCCCTCATCTATCATAAAGAGTCTGTATCTGTTGGAAAAAGAAGCCCGCTTAAGGAGTATTTTATGAACCGCAACAGAATCCTGTTCATAAGAAGGAATGCCTCCCTGCCTGCGAAAATCTTTTTTTTTCTGCATTTCTTCATCCTGGTGATACCAAGAAATCTTTTAAAATATGCAGACGAAAACAGAACAGATCTGATTTCTTCCTTATTCAAAGCGATATGGTGGAATTTCACCCACAAAAAAGACAGCGATGAGCTGGGTTACCCTATTAATATTATACGATGAAATTTGCCTTTTGGATCTCGCTATTTATTGTTTTCTACACTTTTGCCGGTTATGGCTTTTTACTTTATCTGCTGGTGAGAATCAGGCGGATGTTAAACATTAAACGTACAGTTCCACCCATTAATTATGAGCAGTTGCCAGCCTGTACTCTCCTCGTTGCAGCCTATAATGAAGAGGCGTATATCAGGCAAAAAATAGAAAACACTCTTGATCTCGGTTATCCCGCCGGAAAACTGGAAATCGTTTTTGTTACCGATGGCTCTGACGACAAGACTCCTGATATCATTGCTGAGTTTCCTCAGATCCGTCTGTTCCACGAAGCCAAACGGAGCGGAAAGATCGCAGCCGTGCATAGGGCAATGACCCAAATACATTCAGAAGTAGTTGTATTTACAGATGCCAATACTTTTTTAAACAGCGATGCCCTGTTCAATATCTGCCGCCATTATTCCGTCACGAACGTAGGGGCTGTTGCCGGAGAGAAAAGAGTGCATTCAAACCCTGAGGCGGATGCCAGCGCCGCAGGCGAAGGCTTTTACTGGAGATACGAATCAGCATTAAAAAAATGGGATTCTGAACTCCATTCAGTTGTGGGTGCAGCCGGCGAATTGTTCAGTGTCAGGAGACGGTTATATGAACCTGTTGGCGACGATATCATTCTCGACGATTTTATGATCTCGATGCTGATAGCTAAACAGGGTTACCGCATAATTTATGAGCCCCGCGCTTATGCAACAGAAACAGCTTCAGAAAATGTAGCTGAAGAACTTAAACGTAAAATAAGGATCGCTGCCGGTGGAATGCAATCTATTTTACGCTTGAAACCGCTTTTAAATATTTTCAAATACGGCACACTCAGCTTTCAATATATCAGCCACCGGGTACTTCGCTGGACAGTCACCCCCTTCCTTCTCGTCCTCGCATTTATACTGAATGGCATGATTGTCGTCAGGGCAGACGAAGCTGTTTACCGCCTGCTTTTTGCAGCCCAGTTTCTTTTCTATATCCTGGCTTTCCTGGGCTTCCTGCTTGAGAAAAAACAATTAAGGGTTAAAATTCTTTTTATACCTTATTATTTCTGTATAATGAATTATGCTGTTTTGGCCGGCATTCTCCGCTATTTCCGAAGGCAGCAAAGTTCTGCCTGGGAAAAAGCAAAAAGGAAAGAGTAACCGCATACAGCAGGGGTTTTAAAAATAAATTGACTTTAAAGCGATTCGGGAAAAGAAATCAGGGCTCTGCCTCGAATAACTATTTTACTTTATCTGTGTGTACCCTCTCCGTTATACCATATGATCGCCTCCATAAAACGGCGAATATTATTATTGAATTAATTATGGCAGGAACAAAACCGCCCCCTCAGGCTGGCTTCGGCGCTTTTCTGTTTGGTACCGCCCGTTATTGCCTCTTTTGCCAGGATCAGGAGGTCGACTTCAGTGAAAATCAAAGAAAAATTACAAAATCGGTAAAGCCATTGGAAGAGGTTTTTAACGAAAATCCAAAACCATGATTTATTAAGACTTCCCTGATAAGCGTCAACCCTATTCCCTGCCCTTCTTTCTTTGTAGAGTAAAACGGGGTAAACAGGTTCACTTCTGTTTCTTCCGGGATTCCTTTACCGGTATCTCTTACAATAATTCTCAAAGGATCTGGCTGAATCATGACCGAGATTTCGCCGTGCTTCGCGCTACCAATCGCTTCTGCAGAATTCTTTATAATATTAATCAGTACCTGTTCCATCTGAGGAGCATCAGCATTGATAAAAACAGGCTTTTCGGGCAGGAAAAGCCTGAAACGAATATTCAGCATACCGGCCCTGAACTCAAACAGTTTGCAGATTGACCTGACCAGTTCATTCAGATCAAAAGACCGCTTATTAGCCGGGGGAAGCCTTACTACATCTGCCAGGTTCCTCATAAATAAATTCAGGTTATCATTACGTTCTATTGCAACCTTCAGCGCATTCTGCAGTTCCTGGTTTGGATCGCCAGACCGTTTCCCATACGCATGTGCAAATTCCATAATAGAATTAACAGGACCTACCGTATTGTTTACTTCATGAGCCATCATTCTGATCACCTTTCCGTAAGCTTTCTTCTCTGTTTGTAATATTTCGATACTCAACTCCTCAAGCATTACAAAGTATCGCGGAAAACCGCGATCCATAAAGAATGATTTCTGACACTTATAATTCTCTATTCCAGTGATGCTTACTATTTTAGATTCTCCCGGCCCAAGGTCTTTAATTTCCCTCATCAGGATATGATCACATGCTGCAATCTGTTTCATTAAATTCCCGTCATCAGGTATTCCAAGCAATTGCATAGCCTTTGGATTGAGATGCTCTATATTATGATCGAAATCCAGGATAATGACCCCTGTTGGAGAGGTACTTATTAATTTATCGAGGAATTTATGCTGCTCTTCCTGACGTGTCCTTTCAGAACGGAGGCTGTCGATCATTTGATTATAAACTCCGATCAACTGATCTGCTTCATATTTCCCGGTAAGACGGAATTTGACATTGAAATCCTGGTCTTTGATTGCGTTGACCCCCTGCAGCAGCATCTTTAAAGGCTGGATCAACTGAAAATAAAGGCGCCATGAGAGCCATAAAGAGATGAAAACAAATACTTCCGAAACAATAAATACAATTTTGTTATTTTTAAAGATCAGGAATGATAAGCATAGCGTCACCAGATGCAGGATCGCAACAAACAGAATATATTTAGTTTTTAGCTTCATCGTAAGGTATGTTATATTTTTCAAGCCGCCTGTAGAGGGCATTTCTGGTAATTCCCAAAGAGAAAGCGGCCTTCGAAATTCTGTTTTTATGAAACTGCATGGCTTTTCTGATCATCATAACTTCTACCTCTTCTAAAGTTAACGTTCCCACTTCCGGCAATTGAATATTTCCCTTTTTGTCCATTGAGGAATCGTACTGCAACTGGAAATCTTTTATCTGCAAATGATCCTTTTTACTTACAAGCACGGTTCTTTCTACAAGGTTTCGCAATTGACGGATGTTCCCGGGAAGAGACTGGCGCTGCAGCCAGGCCAGCGCATCTTCGCTTACCTTTAATCCGGGCCTGTTATAAATATCCCTCATATTACTGATAAAGAAGCTAACCAGTAAAGGAATATCTCCGGGGCGTTCGCGCAACGCAGGAAGTTTAACCGTAATAAGATTAATCCGGTACAGCAGGTCCTCACGAAAGGTTCCTTTACTCACCATTTCCTGGAGATTCCTGTTTGTGGCGCAAACCACCCTCACATCGATCGTTTTTGTCCGGCTGCTTCCCAGTACTTCAAAGGTACGGTCCTGCAGTACTCTGAGTAATTTCACCTGGCTTCCCGGGTCCAGATCACCAATCTCATCGAGGAAAATGGTTCCCTTACCTGCCATTTCAAAGCGCCCGGTACGATCTGTACGGGCATCCGTATAAGCGCCTCTTACATGGCCAAACATCTCACTTTCGAACAATGAACTTGAAATACCTCCGAGATTAACTTTTATAAAAGGTTTGCCGTTTCTCCTGCTGTTTTGATGGATGGCTTCAGCTATCAGCTCTTTTCCGGTACCGCTCTCACCTGTTATCAGCACAGAAGCATCGGTTGAGGCCACATGTCCGATGGTATCAAGCAAATCAAGTACCTGCCTGTCTTCTCCTATTATATTTTCAAAATGATAAAGCTTATCCAGTTGTTTGCGGGTCAGGGTATCACTTTTTACGGCATTGAGATCGAGAAGGGTCCTCACCGACTGTAAAAGCTGCTCGTTGCTCCAGGGTTTATTTATGAAATCGCTGGCTCCCAGCTTCATACCTTCAACAGCCAGTCCGATAGTCGCCCATCCTGTAATAAGGATTACAGGCAAGGCAGGTTTTGCCTGCCTGATCTTCAAAAGCAGTTCCATACCTTCCCTGCCGGAGGTATCGGCAGAAAAATTAAGATCCATAATAACCAGGGAAATTTCTTTCGTAGTTACAGTATCCAGCGCTTCCGTAGCCGTAGCCGACAATTTAACTTTTAACCCTTCTTGCTGAAACAAAAGGGTTAAAGAAGTTCTTACTGCAATGTCATCATCAACAATTAATATCATATAAGCGGGGGTTAAACCCTTTTAATCCTCCCGTAAAGCATCTGCCGGGTAAACAGAAGCAGCCTGTTTTGCCGGGTATACGGAACAAACTATTACCAAAAGATAAATGAAAATAACTGAAAAACCAATGGCCAACAAATAAACTTTTGCTGAAACATCGCCTACTCCAAGCAAGGGAAACTGGATTGCGAAAAATAATCCGGCTAGCAAGGAAATAGTTGAAAGGATAAGCGCTTCGCCTGTGATCTGCATGGAAATAGCCTTACCACTAGCTCCCGCAGCCCTCCTTAATCCGATTTCAGACCTTCTCCTGTTAATGTTATACCACAACACGCCGAATATGCCCAGAGCGACATTAATAATAAGAAAGGCGGCGACAGAAAAAACAAGAATAAAGGGCACAAGAATAAAATTATTCCTTACTATCCGTTTTTTTTCAAGATGTTCTATTTCGACATTGGTATTTTTACTGAAATTAGATACAATCTTATACAAATGCGATTCGAAAGCTGCATCTGCATCCGGGCGTACCCTGATCAGGATAATCCCCTCATCCCGGCCAACAGTATCCAATACTTTAAACAGCACATTCTCCAATGACCGGTAATCACCCGTTAGTTTTGTATTATCCACTATACCGGTCACTACAAGATCCTCCGACCCGCCTGAATTGAACCTCTTTCCTATAGCGTTCTCTGCTCCAAATAACTTTTCTTTCAGCATTTTATTGATCACAACAGCAGTACTGCCTCTCCTTTTTGAAGGGCTCCAGTTTCCTGCAAGCATTTTCAATTGCAATACCTTTGCATATTCCTGATCGGTCATGTACATTGAACTCATTACCTCCTTCCCTTTATAGCCGACAGAATTGCTAATCTCGTTACTTGAATAAGGAACATTAACAGATGAAAAACTTACTCCGGCAACCTGCGGCATAGATAAAATGATGTTTTTAAGGATTTTAATCTGAGCGGCAATGGAATCCCTGCTTTTAATTTCGGCAGGAAGCCCGTAATTAACGCTCCAAACATTTCTATATTCGAATCCGCGGGGAGTGTTATAAAGATTGTAAAAGCCCAGTAAATTGAAAAACACAACAAAGAGCACAATAAAGGAAACAAACAGTTCAAGCATGAGTAAAAAATTCTGCTTCTTCTTATTCCAGATCAGCTTATATATATGAAGTATCATATCCTTCTATTTTAAATTAAAAATTACCGGCCCTTAAGGGCATTTACAACTTCCATCCTTGACATTCTCCAGGCTGGATATACACCCGACAATAAGCCAAAAATCAGGCAGGCCATGATTCCATAAAGCAATACGCTAAAATTGATCGCCAGGGTGAGGTTGGGAATCAAAGAACTGCTGTTGATAATATTGAGAATAATAAGGGACAAGGCTATTCCGATAATCCCACCCAACAATGTCAGGATAACGTTTTCAACAATAAACTGTACCGCCAGGGTACCGGATGATGCTCCAAAAGCCTTTCGGATCCCTATTTCCGACGAGCGCTCTATGATCCTGCTGATATTGATATTCATCAGATTAATCGTAGGAAGCAACATCAACAAAAAGACAATAACCAGGGCCCCGGTAATGACAATCCCTATGCCCGAGCTGTTTTCGTCCTTTGAAAACATCCTGGTATAACTTTTAATATAGGAGTCGGCATGGCTGTATATTTTAGTGTATTTCTTATTCGGCGGCGGAATCTTTGAGACTACCTGCTGATATTCGTCTTTAATTTTTTCCAGATCGCTTTTGTTATGCGCCAGCAAAATGGCTGAATACATTCCATTAATTGACTGGTCTCTGTAATCTGCTTTGGAAAGCGTGTATGGAAGATACATATCCGCATAAATAAGAGGAGCTGTGACAGAAACATTTCTAACTACTCCTGTCACTCTATATTCAACATTATCGGTTTTTATATATTTGCCGGTTACCGCACCACTTTCACCAAAATATTGCTTTTTCACGTCCTCCGATATTACTGCCACATGCTCTCCATTTTTTATCTGCACGGCAGTGTATGGTTTTCCCTCCAGAAACTGATATTCCAGAACGTCCCACCATGCATGATTGGTGTATTTAATATTGATCACCAGCTTCTTATTTTTGACATATGTATTGGTTGCAGTAAACATAGACGAAATAGCTACCTTTTCGGGCGTTTTCATAGACCCAACATAATGATCCAGGTAATAAAAGCTGGCCAGGCCCTTTATTATTCCATGTTCCTTTGGATTTTCCTGTACAACGAAATTGATGTACAGAGACCGGTCCCTTTTCATGTCGGGATACCCGGCGCTTGTCACATTTTCCCAAAACGCCGTCAGCACGATCAGAATAGTCAGAGTGATACTGATACCAAATAAACTGATAAAGGTGAAGAATTTCCTGCGGCGGAGAACGGCAATGGCTATTTTAAAATAATTCTTTAGCATAATATTAAATATGTTTATTGAACTTGCGATCCATCAAATAAACGTACCAGACGATGAGTTTTCTTTGCCATCGTTTCGTCATGGGTAACCATTACAATTGTAGCCTTTTCTGCCCTGTTTAACTGAAGCAGGATATCCATGATCTCATTTCCCATTGCGCTATCCAGATTTCCGGTAGGCTCATCTGCCAGAATGATCTCAGGATTTCCGGCAATTGCCCTCGCAATGGCTACCCTTTGTTTCTGCCCCCCCGATAATTGTGAAGGAAAATGTTTTATCCTGTTGCTTAAACCTACCTTTTCGAGGGCTTCTGTGGCAAGTCTGATTCTCTCCTTCGACGTGATATTTCTGTAAAGCAGAGGCAGTTCGGCATTATCGAGCACCCGGAGATCATTGATCAGATGAAAGCTCTGAAAGATGAAACCGATCTTTTGATTGCGGAAACGGGCGAGTTGTTTGTCGGATAAATGGGTCAGCGTTTGCTGGTCTATCTTCACTTCTCCCTTTGTCGGAGCATCGAGCAATCCCATTATATTCAGAAGCGTGCTTTTTCCACACCCTGAAGGCCCCATAACGGATAAAAATTCCCCTTTCTCTATATTAAGGCTAATCCTGTCAAGTGCAATAGTTTCTATCGTATCCGTACGATAAAGCTTTTCAATGTTTTCTAAACGTATCATGAATATTTAATTTATTGGTAAGTGATTTTCCGGTCTTTGTCAAAGTCGTATAACGACAGGTATCTCAGTTCATAATAGGCCCCCCAGAAATCTCTGAGTGCAGCGATATAGTCCCTTTTTGCCTGATCTTTTTCCTGAAATGCAATACTCAGATCTGTTATGCTCAGATTGCCCAGCAAATATCTTTCTCTTGCAATCAGAAACTTTTCAGAGGCAATACTGTCGGCTTCCAATGTTAAAGTTAACTGATCTTTCATCATGTCGAAGAGCGTTACCTGAGTTACGATCTCCTGCGAAAAATTTTGCTTATCCTGCTCCACTGCGTATTCTGAATACTGCAGGTTTGCTTTTGCTGTTTTACTTCGCGACTGCGACCGCCCCCAGTCGAGTATCGGAATATCAAGTTCAATCTGAAGCAACTGCTGGTCCTGCGGCGAATGATAAACTCCGGACAGCCGCGCAGAGCTTTTAGAAAAGCCCAGCCTGGCAGTAAGAGTAGCATTGATCCCGTTATCCCCTTTTGCCCGGGCCACGTCCCTTCTGGCTTCCGCTATCCGTCTTACAAAACCTATCGCATCGGCCCTGTTAGCATAGGCCTCGGCCAGCGCTTTTCCTGCCGCAATTTTGGTACCGGTGATTCCCCGGGGAGATATCAGTTTGATCGCACCCTTGCCCAGGCCGGTATACGAACGTAAATTAAGAGTAGCGATCTCTACATCGCGTTTAGCTATTCCTACTGCTTTTTGCGATTTTAGTTTCTCAAGCTGAAGCTGCAGGATCTCGTTCCTTGTTATCTTTCCCAGTTCAAACTTCAAACCCGCTACCTTAAGAATATTTTCGGTATTGCCGAAATTCGTTTCTGCAATCTGCAAATTTACCTGAGCTAATAAAAGATCAAAAAAAACAGCACTGGCATTCACTGAGATCTTTTCCATAGATTCTATATAAGCCTGCTTACTTTCGCTGAATTTTAACGGTTCGATCCGCTGGTCCCACTTAAGTCTGTTATACTGGAACAATGGCTGGCTATATCCAAGAGCATAGGGAGTACCATTATACAAAACGCTGTTTCTGTCGAAATCATCAAAACGCTGCAGTTCTGTTGTTCCAAAAACAGAGCCCCCGGTCATGGTAATACTCTGACTGAAAGATAAGCTTACCGAAGAATTATTGTTTCTTACAGGCTGGAAATCAACGGTTCCGTTTGGCTGCAAGACTTCTGCAAAAGTCTTGCTGTAACCAGGTAATGTGCCTGAAAGCCTCAATTGCGGCTGGTAATCAGACTTGAAGGAGCGCCATTCCCAATACCTGGTTTCGCGGGTAGTAGAAGCTTGTTTTGCAGATATTGATTTTTCTTTTGCCATCTGTACTACGTTCTGAAGCGTTAGTGTGAGCGTATCTTCTGTCTGCGAATACCCCTTTTCAGCAGAAAAAATTAAACCGATAAGTATAAAAACGAATGCCCTCATATCCTAATTTGTAATGATGATCTCTTTTGCATTCTTATAATCACTCATATCTGAGATAATCACTATCTCTCCCGGGCTTACATTATCTTTAACTTCTATATAGTCAAAATTAGACAAGCCCGTATGAACTGCCCTCCTTTGGGCTACTCCGTCTTTCAGAATAAATATATCCTGAACCCCGCTTCCCTTAAAAGCCGGGCCATTGGATACCCTTACCACCTTGTTCCTGCTTTCTGTAACCAGAAAAACATCGGCCTTCAGATTAGGTCTCAGCAGCTTATTATTCTTCTCATTCAACTGAATATCAAAAGAGATCAGGCCATTCTGAATGGCCGGCGAGATAGTTGAAATAGTTCCCTGAAGAAACCTGTCATTAATTCGTACAATTGCAGGCATTCCTTTCCTTAGCTGATCCAGATAACTATCAGAAATTGTCCCTGCTACCTTAAAGCTTTTCAGATCAGCAATCCGGGCAAGGATATCCCCTTCGTGAACAGACGACCCGATATTACCATTCACCCAGGTTAACACCCCAGGTTTGTTGGTAAGAATACTGGCCTGATATAATTTCCGTTCAAGTTCTTTCAATTCATTTACCTGAATGGCGGCTTCAATCTCTGATTCCCTCATTTCAGATTTCATCGTTTCCACCTTA
>JAATFW010000335.1 GCA_015654985.1 Sphingobacteriales bacterium
AAACTTCACGAAAAGGACGAAAATTAAATTTTTCTCCATGATTCCATTAAAAAATCTTACCTTAGATCAAATCACAAAATTATGTCTAAAGAGAAAACAGTACAGAAGAGTGATAAAAAGAAGCCTGAAAAAAATCTGAAAGAGAAAAGAGCAGAGAAAAAGGCGAAAAAAGAAGGCAAGAAAAACAATTAGAAAAAACTATGGGTAAATCGACGGAAACGTTTGGTAAGAAAGAAAGAGAAAAAACAAAACAAAAAAAGCAGAAGGAAAAAAGGGAGAAGGCTGAAGAGCGAAAAAACTCTTCCAAAGGAAGCAGCCTGGAGGATATGATTGCTTATGTTGATGAAAATGGAAATATTTCTTCAACTCCTCCAGATCCGACTAAAAAGAAGAAAATTAATGCCGAGGACATTGTTGTTGGGATTGCAAAACAGGTCAATGAACCAATGGACATTGTAAGGACCGGAAAAGTAACCTTCTTTAATGATGCTAAAGGGTATGGCTTTATTGCAGATCTGCAGACCCAGGAAAGCATTTTTGTCCATCTGAACGGGCTCATCGACCCTATTAAAGAAAATGACAAGGTGACTTTTGAAACCGAAATGGGACAAAAGGGATTAAGTGCTATAAAGGTTACAAAAACAAAATAAAGGATTATAAGCTTCCAAGTTTTTTGATGTGCAGTATATGAGAGAGGAATGCCTTCCCCATAGTACGGTGCTCAAGGTATGCTATGTTAAATTCACTGCAGGTCTCCCTGACCATTTTATTGATCTGCGGATAGTGAATATGGCTGATTCCAGGGAATAAATGGTGCTCTACCTGGAAATTTAACCCGCCTAAAAGCCAAGATATAAATTTATTTTTAGTGGCAAAGTCTGCGGTTGTGCTTATCTGATGCACGGCCCATTCTTTTTCAATTTTATGAGTTGTTTTATCCGGTTCGGGAAATTGGGTTCCCTCAACCACATGTGCCAACTGAAATACCATACTGATAGAAAAGCCGCAAACAACTCCGGCAATAATAAATCCCACGAGCGTTGCAGCCCATCCTGCCATTATTAAAGGAAGGATGATATACAGGAATAGATAGGTGGCTTTAGTTAGCCAAAAGATCAGATGCTCTTTCCTGCTGAGCTTCTTAGCCTGGCCGGCTTTACCCATCTTTCCGGAAAAATACTTTTCAAAGTCCTGATACAAGACCCATGCTATGTAAGAAATGCCATAAAGCAGCACCCAATAGACATGCTGAAACTTGTGATACCAATGTTTTGGTTGTTCTTCGTGCATCCGCATAAACTTTATATCAATGTCGTGGTCCATTCCTTCTATATTTGTATAGGTATGGTGATCAATATTATGTTTCTGCTTCCAGAAATAGATAGTTCCACCCATTACATTCAGAGAGTAAGCTGAAACATCATTCAGCCATTTATACCGTGAAAAAGTGCCATGTCCGCCATCGTGCATAATATTAAAGCCTACAGCAGCAAGATTAGCACCAAATAAGCAGCACATTATAATTGCTACGGGAACTGAAGGGGTGAAGAAAACAAGGATCACATAAATTGCGATGGCCGATAATGCAAAGAATAACGCTTTAAAAAAAAGTTTAGCTCCGCCTGTCCGCGAAAGCCGGTTTTCTGTAAAATAAGTATTAACCTTTTCTTTGAGAGATTTAAAAAAGGGACTACTGGTGTTATTAAATGTAATTTTCGACATACTTTTACTGTTACAGACAATATTTCCGGGGGCAGGATACTATTAGGATGCTATCCTGATATGTGCCAACAAGAAGTAATTGAGGGAAAGACTCTTTCAGTACAAACGAATAATAATAAGCTATAGTATAGGTATATATACTTATATATTCTGTTCATTCTTAGAATATATAAGTATATATACGGGGTAAATCTTTCGCCTGCAGTTCTATTTCTTATTTAATTCCAAGCTCTTTCTGAATCTGCTCTAAGGTTCTGCCTTTCGTCTCAGGCATTACCTTCCAGATAAAAATGAAAGAAACCAGCATCATTACACTGTAAAAAACAAAAGAATAAAAACCGCCATCAGGACTGCCTTCCACAATTACAGGAAATGTCCATGAAATAATTGCAGCCATGATCCAGTGCGTAAAGCTACCGAGAGAACCACCCTGAGAACGCACGCTGTTTGGAAAGATCTCTGAAATGAACACCCATATTACTGCTCCCTGAGAGAACGCAAAAAATGCTATAAAACCAATCAGATAGATCAGAACATTACTGTGCGAACCATTGGCAGAACTAAAAGCATTGGCAGTAAGGCCAAGAAAAACAATCATCCCGATACATCCTGTCAGCAAAAGTTTTTTTCTTCCAAATTTATCGATAACGGTCATAGCCAGAAGCGTAAAGAACAGGTTTGCAGCACCAATATACACCGGTTGAAGATATGCATCGGCTTTATCGAAGCCTGCCATTTCAAATATTCTCGGGGCATAATAAAGAATAGCATTGATGCCTGATAACTGGTTAAACATCGCCAGTATCATAGCATATAATATCGGTTTATTGTATTTTCCGTTAAACAAACGTTCCTTTACTCCATTTTTTGAATATTCATGTTCAGCCCGGATCAATGCCAGGGCATTCAGCTCCCCTGTTTTCTCAAAAACCACTTTCGCTTCGGCGTCCCTGTTGTTAAGCACAAGCCACCTTGGACTTTCGGGAATAAAGTTTAACAGCACAGCAAATAAGGCCGCCGGTATAACCATAATTCCCAGCATCCACCGCCATCCTTCATCGCCCATTCCCGCAAATAAAAAGTTTGTGAGGTAAGCGACGAAAATACCTGTAACGATCATTAACTGAAAGGATCCTGCAAGCCTTCCCCGGATACCCGCCGGAGAAACTTCCGAAATATACATCGGACCAACTACCGAGGAAGCTCCTACGGCCAGCCCGCCAATAACACGGAAAGACACAAACAGTAACCAGGTGGATGTAACGGCACATCCTATAGCAGAAAGCAAATACATAATGGCGATTACAATAAGCACTTTCTTACGCCCGTATTTCTGAGCAGGCGTTCCTGCCAGGAGCGAACCGACAACTGTACCGATGAGGCTTGCTGCTACCGTAAACCCCTGCCAGAACGAGCTTAATGACCATAGCTGCTGAATAATTTTTTCGGCACCCGAGATTACGGCTGTTTCAAACCCAAAGAGAAAACCGCCTAACGCGGCAACAAGTGATATGCGCACAGCATACCGGTAATTGGCAGAGGTATGACTGGCAAGTCCTTCAGCTTGTACAGTATCAGAAAATACTTTCATTGAATTATATTTATGGTTTATTAATGATCACGTATTAATTAGTTTCTACTGTTTTAGTTTTTAGCCATATAGCCTGACTTATCCGGAAGCAAAGGATATATCAGGTAATGAAGATCATAAGCTTCTCAGTTTAATCCCGGAGATTAAGCCCGGGAATTATCAGAGAAAAAACATCTGCTATATACTTTACTTCGGGGCAGAAAGGTAAAACTAATTTTCAGAATTATGGAAGGATTATTTAAGTATTCCGGTTTCTTTTTTCAGAAAGAAATAAAGTTTATCAGGGGATCATGAGAGATGAATGGAAATTATGAAGGTAAATTGCTTCCGTGTAGCATTTTTGTTTATATCATCGTAATTAATAATGATAATATTATAAACGTAGCACCTGCAATGAAACAGCAAATTTTTATCAAAAGGGCAGGCATATTCGGAATGGTTTGTTTGCTCATCCTATCGTTCACATCTTGTCTGAAGAATAACGACGACTATGTTCCGATACCAGTTTCACTTATATCTGCAATAAATGCATCTCCCAATGCTGGTCCGGTCGATTTTTATCTTGATCAGAACAGGGGCAACTATTATCCTGTTGAGAGCGGCGAGAGTCTCGATTACATCAGGGCATATACGGGTAAAAGAAACGCTTCTTTTTATATCAGTATGACCCAACAAAAGATCAAAACTGATACCATTACCCTGAAAGCCGACAATATGTATTCGCTGTTTCTGTCGAATGTTGCATCAAGCCCTGATTACCTATTAATAACCGACTCTATAGCACAGCCAGAGGCAGGGAAAGCAACGATCCGGTTCGTAAATCTTAGTCCCGATGTTACGTCAGCAGATCTCGCTATTCTGGGAGGAGAGGTAATAGCAACAGACAAATCGTACAGAACCTACTCTTCATTTATTCCGGTGCAGGGGGATACCGACTACACGTTCGAGATCCGGCAGGGAGGTACCGCTAATGTCCTTTCAACCCTTTCCAATATTCGCATTAAAATCGGGTCTATTTATACTATATGGATTCAGGGACTGGCGGCAACTAATGATGAAACCAAACTATCCTCTCATATTCAGAATAATGTATATTATTATTAATTGAATATAACAGACAGCATTACCGGCAGCGTATATTTATATAAGTTATAGCGGCCTGTAATGTTGTTCGTGTTAAAAATCAAAGCCCTGAACTTCAGCCATAACAGCTTTTTGCAAAATGTATGGTTCCTTTTCCTTACCGTTTCCACTCTACTTATCGTGGTAACTTTATATTCCATGGTTCAAATACATAGTCTATTATGCTCAGGCAATTTCAGCCGTTTTTCAGTCTTTCAAGCAACTCTTTCATATTTACCGCAACAAACGAGGAACTATAGTCAGACAGCCCATAAGGAATAATTAATTCGCCGTTATTAACCACAGATCCGCAGGAATAAACTACGTTGGGTACATAGCCTTCCCTTTCATCCGGATTGGGCACTAAAAGCGGTTCTTTAAGTCTCCCAAGTTCCTTTTCAGGATTGTTAAGATCAAGCAGAGAGGCTCCTATACAATATCTTCTCATGGGGCCAACACCGTGAATAATGACAAGCCAGCCTGCTGAGGTTTCAATAGGAGAGCCACAGTTCCCTATCTGGCTGAGCTCCCATTGATATTCGGGATGCTGTATTTTTACAGGATCATTCCATTCATTAATGCTGTCGGAATGCATGAGGTAATTATTCCATCCGTCTATCCTTGAAAGCATAGCATATTTTTTGTTTATCTTTCTTGGAAACAGGGCGAGATTTTTGTTTAAAGCGCCTGAGCCATTCAGCGGGCTCACTTTAAAATCATAAAAATCGGAGGTTTCGAGTAGTTTGGGCATAATGCGTATCCCATCGTAAGCAGTATAGGTGGCATAATAAACATTCGATCCGTCTTCATTCGTAAACTTTACAAATCTGGCATCCTCAATTCCTTTTTGCTCAAATTCTGAAATGGGAAAGATCACCCGGTCGCTAATATCCGTATCTTTTGAAAAGCTGATTTCCCGGTAGCTGTCCGACAATGCCAGGATCATATTATATTGATGGATTAATTTTTCATCCCCTTTGGATTGGTCCCTTGCTTCTAAAACGATGTCTTTTAACGCTGCATAGTCAAACTCATGTCCCAGGCGGCGATCTACATTTTTCAGAAAGTCTGCATTTATTCCAGCCTCCGAAGCTTTAGTGAGGAATAGCCTTTTGTTATAGATCGCATTTCTGATAGTTTCAGCTTCGCTTACATAGTTGCCGGCAGGAATTACCGAAATGTTATTGTTCTTGTCCAGCATTGCCCTTCTGAAAGCAATGGAAGAAATATGCCCTTCACCAACGGCTCTGAAACTAATAATCAGGCGAAGCTGTCCCTCCTCCAGGTTACTCTGGTCCGGATCGGGTATGGCCGAAGGGTTAAAAAAGGCCGCAGATTCGATTGAATACTCGTTAGTAAAGTAAGATCCGATCAGCAGCCGGGTGTAATAATCGAGCGATTTATAATCGCTTCCGACAAGCGCAATACAACCTTTAACTTTTTTGCAATGCCGGATCAGTATTTTAGTAATATTACGGTGCCGTTTCGAAAACTCCTGCAGAATCGGAGAGATAGAATCAAAAACCTCTTCTTTTTTGAGCTGAAGAAGTTCTTTTATTATATGTACCGCTCTTTCCTCTCCATTAAAAAAGAAACGGGCTATTACCCTTTTTGGGTCGGGCGATATCTTAACAGATAGCCTCTTAACTGGGATTCTCATATTTCACGATTAGAAAATATAACAAGTATAAACATTTTTAAATCTTTGACTCTTATAGTCAAAGATTTAAATTACGGCGGTACACCAGAATTGAACCTGGATCTTGCCGCTTTTTTTAATTGTAATATTCGTTATATTGAATAAGAGGCCGTCGCTGGTATAATATAAAAATCAGAATAAGGCGGCCTGTATTAAACTTTATTGCGGTCGCAGCGTTTTGAAATATCCGGCAAGTGACGGTGCTTTTGGCGACCAGCCGAGACGCCTTGCATTTTCTGCGCTGACGTAGCTATTAGACGCTACTCCCAACCGGGCTGCTTCTCCATGATTTCTGGTGACATCCACGATGTTCAGGCTGATGGTCCTTCCTTCAAATCCAAAGGTGCTGCTGATCATTCCGGCAATTTCAAGGAAAGAGTTGTGGCCGTTTTCCGCAAAGAAAAAAGAACCTCCCGGAGCTTTTTCCATCACCAGCAGATAAAGATCCACCAGATCGTCAATATGGACATTCGAATAATGATTGAGCCCCTTGCCAAAATAAACGCCGGCACCTGCCTGCCTGGAAGCAGCGATTATTTGGGGAATCTGTTCGCTTTCTGTTTTTAGTCCGTGTCCCTGTCCGTAGATCATAGCCGGACAAATAACGACAGTGCGAATTCCTCTCCCGATGGCAGCCTGCCGAACATAACGGTTAATATCCACGCGGTGCCTGACATAGGGCACCGGTTCAAAGTAGCTGTCTTCAGTAAACGGGATAGTACATGCAAATTCTCCATCCGCATAGTCTGCTACCATCGCTGAACCGGTAGTATGGATCAGCATCTTACCGCTACGCTCAAGCGCTGTTATAAGTGTCACCACGGCGCCCGGATGGTCAGCGTCCGCTGCATGAATTACCACATCAGCCGCCTGAGCGGCCCGGGTGAGTACTTCTTTATCGTCAAGAGAACCTGATACCGGATCAATTCCGCGTTTTCTCAATTCCGCCGCTTTCTCTTCCGATCTGGCCAGGCCCGACACCTGGTAACCTAATGCTACCAGCCGTTCAGCGACCGAGCCCCCGATGTAGCCGGTAATCCCGGTAATAAATACCTTCACTGCTGCCTTTGCAGCAGACCCGGAAGTGCCTGATACAGGCGTTTCGGATGTTTGATTTTCATTTGCCATTTTTTGCAGATTTATTTAAACAATATTTTAATAATGCCCCTATTTAGTATCACCTGTTCGGTTTACCTTTGTGACAAACAAAAATGGGTGATAATAAATGCTCTATACTTGGAGAAAACGATGAATAACTTGTAATTTTCAGAGATGCATATCCGGAACCTGGCTCAGCGTATCGATATTACTTATGTGATAAAAGATGAATGGCACCTTCCTGTACATAAGCATACTCATTATGAGCTTCAATATATTATGCGTGGGAAGGGCCTGCATACGATCAATGATCAATCCTATTGTTATGAAAAGGGCGATTTATTTATCCTGGCCCCGCAGGACACTCACTTTTTTACTTTCGGGGAACGAAGTGTCATCTGCATCATCAAATTTCATAAAAGCTACTTTGATGCCTTTTTGCAGGATGATGAATTTAAAAACCTCCTGGAAAGCATTACCACGCCTTATCGTAAGAATGTACCATCGGGAAGAAATAAGGCACAGATCTCTCAATTAATGGAGCTGGTAATTGCCGGACACCGCAGAGAAACTGCCTACCAGCAGTTGACCATTAAAAGCGCACTGGCGCTGGTGCTTACCCTGTACGCAAAGGCTGCCGCTCAGAACCACATCAGGCAGAAAGACCAGAAGATCCAGGCCATATTACATTATATTGATCAATATATCACTCAAAAGTCACTCCTTTCCATCCAGCATATTGCAGATACCTTTCATATCAGCGGAGATTATTTTAACCAGTATTTTAAACGTGCTACCGGTAACTCATATAAGAAGTATGTTCAGGAATATACTTTAACACTAATAGCCCATCAGTTAGTTTATAGTGACAAAACTTTAAATCAGTTAGCCCAGGAGTTCGGGTATAGCGACGAGAGTCATCTGAGTAACGCTTTCAAAGCTTTTTTCAAAAAGAGGCCTTCCCTGTTCAAAAAAGAGAAGCGACAATCATCTTAACGGATTCCCAAAAGATCAATCCATGCCACGCCGGGTTTGATAAGGTATTTGCGGCATTGGCAATAAAAAAAGCCGCTCTGAAAGGTGGCCGTTGCACAACAACCACTTACTAGGGTGAAAAAAGCAGTAAACAATAAAATGTTTGCTGCTTTTTTTTGATTTAACATATTGATAGTCAGTATTATATTTCTTATATTTAGCTATGCAAGGCAAGAAAGATTATCAGGAGAAGCTCTTTATCCGATTCCAACTTTCGGATTATGTCCCTCAGGACAATTTCTACAGACAACTCAAGGGTATATTGAACTTTAATTTTTTATATGCTTCCACAGCCAAATATTACGGTAGTGAAGGACAGAAAAGCATAGATCCGGTGGTTTTTATGAAGCTTATGCTTGTGGGCTATCTGGAAGACCTCAATAGTGACAGGCGTATTATAGCTACTTCCAGGATGCGTATGGATATTTTGTACTTTATAGGTATGATTTAGATGAAGAACTTCCCTGGCATTCGACCCTTAGCCGCACGCGCCAGCTTTATGGAGAGCAGGAGTTTATGAGTTTGTTTAAACTGGTACTAAAACAGTGCAAAGGCCTGGTCTCTGGTAAACGACAGGCGATTGATAGTGTGTTTGTCAAGGCTAATGCTTCTATGTCCAGCAGGATCGGGCAGGAAATACTTGAAGAAGCTTCTTCTTATAGCAAAGAACTGGACTCCGATAGCGATCAAGACATCCCCTCAGATGGGAGTGGTACTGGAACCAATTGCATAACATCAAAAAAAATACAGTCAGATAAGCCAGTTAAACGGACGAACAAAACTCATTTCAGCCCTTCTGATGCTGACTCCCGTATGTCTTATAAACCAGGTAAGATTACCAGGCTAAATTACCTGGGTCAGGTAAGCGTAGACACCGCACATCATGTGATTACACATATACAGGCGTTCCATGCCGATAAAGGAGATGGACAATGCTTGCCGGAAGTATTGGAAAAAGTAGTAGAGAATCTTTCCCGGGGAGCATTAGCAATAAAGGAGGTACTTGCTGATGCCGGTTATAGCAGTGAAGGATCCTTATTAGCTTTAGCTGACAGCAATATTAAGGCATATATACCCAATGCCTCCGGATATAAGGAAAACAGGGATGGGTTTATTTATGATTCCGGAAATGATCGCTATAGCTGTCCCAATGGAAAGCATCTTACATTCCGTCATCTGAGAAAAAAGGTGATAATACACATAAGGTTTATAAAACCGGGGTGGCTGACTGCATTGATTGTCCGTTCAAAAGCACCTGTGCCAATTCGGTAGCTATAAAGCACTGGAAGATTCCATCCATAAGGCACTTTATGACCAGATGAACCAACGGATGAAAACAGATATGGGCAGAAAAATGAGGCGCCTTAGATCCAGTACGGTCGAGCCGGTATTAGGGACGCTGGTAAATTTCACCGCTATGGCAAAGGTTTATACAAAAGGAATAACGCTGGCCAATAAATGTATGATTATGGCCGCCATTGCATATAATCTGAAAAAACTGGTTAATGGCATCCCCACAAAGATCAGAAAAAGAATAAGAAAGCTCCAGGGTAACCGTTCTGAAGGCCGTGAAGAACTATCATTGGCATGGATCAAAAAGATAGAGGCCCTAATAAGCACTTTTAAAATTAGTGCTAAAAGCAAATGGCTGAATAACCATTTGCTTTGCAAATTAATTTATTCAGCCATTTAAACTGTTGTTGTGCAACGGCCACTGAAAGAGGCGGCTTTTTTGAATTAATGCAGTTTATATTTTTGCTGTATCGCGCAGCGCTTTAATCTGGTCGTGGGCAGCAGTAATGTCCTGGAACTGTCTGGATACGATCTCTACCGCCTCAACAGGCAGTTCACCGTCGGCCAGGGCATTGCTGTAAGCTTTTTTGATAGCGTCTTCGCCGCGTTCCGCTTCCGTCAGGATGCTCGCCCTGTCGCTGCCGCCGAAGATAGATTTCACGTCGATCCAGGCACGGTGTAAAGTACCGCTGGCGCTGGTGCCGGTTTCCACTTCACCGTAATTACCAACCACTGCGGCCAGTTCCTGGCCATTCTTGCGGCTTTGCGCAGCATAGCCCTGGAATAGTTCTTTCAGGTCTATGTTCTCGTCGTTAATGTCTGCGATCACTTTTTCAAAACCGGCTACGCGGTCGTTATTGATCTCGATCAGACCATTTAAAATTTCTACTGATTTTTCTGTGGTTTCCATGTTGTATTTCTTTTGGTAGGATAATCTATATACTATTATCGTGCCATTAATGAAAATAATTTAGTGATATATTCTTCAGGTAGTTTTTTATGGTTACGAAGAGATATTTTTAACAACATCGAAGCCGGTAGCTCTACATTTTAAGCATGCGGGCTGTTCCGGCTGAAATAATAGCCATTCATTTCCTCACTTATATCCGTTCAGTTTTAAAGGCATTAAAGTTGGAAAAGTCCAGACATCACTATGATGACGGATGTTTATTGGCTATATCCTTAAAACTTATTGTTTTATTCCTGATAATAGGTTTTGCATAAAATGCTATAAATAATATGTAACCCAAAGTCAGGTACAAAATAAAAAGAGCATAACGAAGGCCTATAAGATCACCCGCTGCACCAACCAGCAATGGGACGAGGGCGCCACCAAATATCCCTGAACAAAGTATGCCGGAAAAAGAACCGTGATGACTTGATACAGAATTAAGGGCCAGCGAAAAAATAACAGAGAACATCACCGATATGAAAAAACCAATCGTGGGAAAAGCATAAAGCGATATCCGGCTGTCGCCAAATAAGGCACAGGCCACTACAAGCATAGTGATCAGTGTGGTAATTTTAAGGATAATCTTCGAATCCCACAGCTTCAAAAGCACCAGCCCCAGCAAACATCCCACAGACATCAGGCCCCAGAACGAGGCCACCGCAGCAGCGCCCTCTTTCCCGGGGTTATAGTGATGGTATACTCTCAAAAATTCCGACATCCAGTTAGCTGTTGCCTGCTCGGTACCTACATAAGCTACAATGCCCGCAAAGAACAGGATAACATCCTTTCTTTTAATCAGTTGAAGATAAGTCTGCAGCGTTCCGGTTTTTTCGTCTTCCTTTAATTTTACAACCGGCATCTTTATAGGGAAGAGGATCGCCAGCATCAGGGTAAATATAAAGGAGAACAACCAGTATAAGGCAGTCCAGTTCATCTGGTACCTAATCAGGTGACGCAGCAGCGAAACGATGGGATTACTTATAGCAGCATCCCCAAGATCATGCATCAGACGCGAAAACACAAAAGGACTTACAAAAGATGCCAGGCCGAATACCAGTTGAGCCAGCACCGAGAAAAATGCAAAATTCTCCTCTCCGCCTGCTGTTCGCATCAGGGGATTGATAATCACCTGCAGCATAGCCATCCCTATGCCGATAATAAACAGTGAAAACAGGGCCATCAGGTATTGTGGATACAGGGCAAAGGCCAAAGCTCCCCCAAGATTAAGGGCAAAGGCAACCAGCATCGATTTCTTTTCACCGATGGCTTCTATCATCATACCGGCCGGAACAGACATTACGCCGTAAGCGAGAAAAAAAGAGAAGGGTAAAAAGGCGGCCATTGTCAGGCTAAGATGGTACGTTTGTATGATAAGAGGCATTAACGGACCTAAGATATTTGTCACAAAGGATATAACAAACCAAATGAGTAATATGATACCGACCAGGAAATTATTACGTTGCATATGATATTATAATTATTGCTAAAGTTTTGCAAATACACTGCCGGCCGCACCGAGAACGCCGGCGTTATTGCCAAGTGCTGCCCTTACCAGCACCGTGTTTACAACGGTAGCAGGCATAACAGTTTTAAGAACGTTTTCTTTTATTTTGCCGGCGTAAAAATCACCTGCCTCAGTAATGCCACCTCCAAGCACGATCTTTTGGGGGCTGAAAATATTAATGAAACTTATTACACCGGAGGCCATATATTCAAAATGCTTTTGCATTATCTGCTGTGCATAGGTCTCGCCGGCCAGATAACGGGAAATAATATATTTTCCGTCAACACTGCCGGCAGCCTGCCGGTGGCCAGTATAATCGCGTACCAGTGCGCTTACCGAGGCATAGGCCTCCAGACAGCCCGATCCGCCGCAGGTACAGCGCCTGCCATGATGCCTGATAACAATATGCCCCAGCTCAGTTCCCCGGCTCCTATACCCGCCGTACAGTTCACCGTTAATAACCAGGCTTCCACCTATTCCTGTACCCACTGTTAAAAAAACCGCATCCGTGCATCCGTGCGCCGCGCCATACATTAGCTCGCCACGCGCCATCATATTTGCATCATTATCGGCGACGACCGGCAAACCCGTAGCCGCGCTGACAACTTCACCAAGAGCAAACTGTTCAAATCCCGGCAGATTATCAGCCCCTCCATGCACTTCGTTATTTTCCACAATGCCGGGAAAGCCGATACCAATACCGCTGACTGCCTGTTTTCTGCCGGCGTAGTCAATACAGTGGCTTACTGCCCTGGAAATAAGCCTGATCATATCCAGTTCAGAGGAAACAGCAGCTGCCGGTAATGCAGAAGAATAAAGCAATTCGCCGCTTTCATCTGCCAGGCCATATTTAACTGATGTTCCGCCGACATCAATTCCGATTGCATATTTTGAACTCACTGTAATTTTTTAAGTAAAAATACCGGGGGCAGGCGCAACGGCGTTTCAATTATGTCTTTAATTCCTTCACTTTTGATGAAGAGAGTCGTTTTTTTTTCCCGAAAGGTATTCGGTAGGCATGCAGTGGTAATATTGCTTAAAAGAAGTTGAAAAATACGAAGGGGAGTTGAAGCCCGACATGTAAGCTACCTGGGCCACGGTGTAGCGGCGGGTTTCAAGCAATTCAACGGCCTTCTTAAATCTTATCCGCTTAATAAAATCGGTAGCCGACTCGCCGGTTATCGCTTTCAGTTTTAGATAAAGATTGGAACGGCTCATACCGATCTCGCGGCTTAGCTTATCGACAGAAAAATCGGATTCCATAATATGAAGCTCAATAATGGCAATAGCCGTTCTTATAAATTCTTCGTCAAGGGCATTAAACGTAATATTTTCGGGAACGATCTCCGTTGTATTGGAATAATATTCCTTTAACCGTTTATGGGAGCGGATAATATTGTTCACTTTGGCATCCAGTAGGCTGATAGAAAAAGGCTTGGTAATATAATCATCCGCACCCGAACCAATACCTTCTATCTGCTGATAAATCTCGGTCTTTGCAGTCAGCAAAATAACCGGGATATGGCAGGTTTGTATGTTCTGTTTGATCTTTTTACAGAACTGCACTCCGTCGGGTCCGGGCATCATAATATCGCATATGATCAGGCTAAGCTCCTTTTCTTCTGTCAGTTTCAGAGCTTCCCGACCGTTAAAGGCTGTGAAGACAATATAATCTTTGCTGAAATGCCTCTGCAGGTAGTCAACGATTTCCTCGTTATCATCAACAATCAGCAATTTTTCAGCATCCTCGGGCAATATGCCCGGTTCCTGCCAATCGGGCGGACTGCTGCCGGCATTATTAACTACATCTACAGGATGAGGATGCATAGCCAGCTCGTAGTGTTCGTCTATCACAGCCTCGTCATGCACATAGAATTCCTCAGCCAGCGGAATACCTACATGGAAGACGGTTCCTGCTCCCGGTTTACTCTCTACTTCAATATATCCATGATGTAGCTCTACCAGGCGTTTTGTTAAAGCCAGGCCTACACCCGAGCCCACATTCATCGTCCGGTCGTCGGCCTGGTAAAAGCGTTCGAATATCTGGGGCAGATGCTTTTCGTCGATACCAACACCGGTATCAGCGACTGTAATAACGGCGTAACCCCGTTTTTGAGTTAACTGAATGGCTATCGAACCATTTACCGGAGTATGCTTGAATGCATTCGATAACAGATTAAAGCAGATCTTTTCCAGCGAATCCTTGTCGAACAGGCATAATAAGTCGGCTTCCGTGCAGCGAAACGTGAAGTTGATGTCGTTTTTATCAGACAATGCAGCAAACGAAAGATATACGTTATGTACAAAATTAACCAGATCGCCCCGGCTTACACGTAATTTTTTGGTTTCCAGGTCTGCTTTCCTGAATTCAAGCAGCTCGTCGACCAGGCAAAATAAACGCCTGGCGTTCAGCATGATCATCTCATGCTGCTTCCTCAGTGTCCTGTCGGTAACAGGTTTACTTAAAATTTCTTCAAGCGGAGCAAGTATCAACGTTAAGGGGGTTCTGAACTCATGCGAAACATTGGTAAAGAACTCCATTTTTATCTGGTTAACCGAATTAAGTTTCTCATGCTCCAGTCGTTCCAGCTTTAACTGGTGCCTGGCCCGGATCCGTTCAGATACGATGCGGAAGGCAGCATAGGCAGCGGCAATCAATAACACGGTTACCAGTAAATAAAACCATATTGTATTCCACCAGTGAGGCAGGATTGTGATCTTCAGGCTGCGTACAGGGCTCATTTCGCCGGAAGGACCGATAGCCCGCACATGAAATGTATAATTTCCGGGGACCAGATTGGCATAGGCCGCTTTGGGAATATTGTCTGCAAACCTCCATTCACGGTCGAATCCTGCGA
>JAATFW010000193.1 GCA_015654985.1 Sphingobacteriales bacterium
GCATCTGTTGCCGGGTTGTATCGAAATCCGCCAGTTTAGACAGGGCCGCATAGACCCACAGGGCACCTATTACCATGCTGAGGAGATCTCTCCATGTTTGTGTGCTAATTCTGGCCGGGTGCCAAATCCTTTTTAGTGCTGTTTCCATCTTTCTATCGATTTGCTGATACAAAAATCGCAAGGATCTAAACTGATTAGAAGAGTGCAAAAGTCATGACCTTGCTGGTTTCTCGCCAGGCCTTCAAATGAAAAAGGCGGTTTAAACTGCGGAAACGTGAGGCTGGCTTTTTGGGGGTAAATATTTTTTTATCGAACTGGGTGGAAGCGACCCGTTTTTAGGGTAAATAGGTTAATACAAGCTTGGTTTTGAGATAAATAGGATTGTTTTACCTTTATTTTGGAGGTAAATTGGGGCGTTGAGATGCCAGGCATGGGCTTTGGCCTGCTTGATAAAAATAGCGTCTCTGCAAAAATGGCGTTTTTATCGTAATGAAGGTCATTTTTTGAGGCATGCGCGATTTTTACGCATGCCTTTAGGGCCGTTAACCCTATATTTTATAATTTATAGTATTCTTTGAAATCGTCTAAGAACTTTTTCATTTCCTGGTAAAAACGGAGCAGGGTGTTTCCATCCGGCTTTTTTGCCAGGGTGGATTCCTTGAAGCGGTTCCCCTGCCCGTCGCTGTGGGTGCGGGAGAATGCTTTGGCAAGTTCTTTAAACGTCGGGTAGGGCAGGCGCTCTTTGCGGTGGAACCATTGCAGCAGTACGGCCAGGAGCGATACGGAAAAGGAGAGCCTGAAACTGTTCTTCAAAAGGTATTCTTTGGCCAGCTCTTCTTCTTTCTGGTCGTTCTCTTCGTTCTCTAACCGTTTCTGAAGCCATTGGATGCAGAAGCCCTTCAGGCTGCGGTGTTCGTGCTGAAAGATAAGGCCGGGCAATACATCGATCTGTTCTGCATCAAGCAGGCCCTCGCGCAGCATCCTGATCCGTTCGGTGCGTTTTTTTTGTTTCAGCTCTTTTTCGAAGGTGTCTTTAAGGTGCCTGTAGAGGCCGGGGTGGTTGAAATTATTCCTGAACAGGATATACAGCAGGCGGCGGCCATAGTCTTTGCGGCGCTTATCGGTGGCAAAATCGGTGAGATTGCTGATAAACAGGTGCAGGCAATTATGCTCATCCCAGGTAAGCCTTAGAGGTTTCCTCGGGTGGATAATGGCATTTAACGACCGGAGGATGATATCGGTGATCGTCGCATCGGCTTTTTTGTGTTCAAGTCCTTTTTTTATCCTCGAATACTGCTGCGCGATGGCGTTTTGCAGTTCAATTTGGTAAAGCAAGGGAACAGGAAGTGTTTTATCGGTTATGTCGCCAAACCTTGTTTCCATGTAATCTATCAGATGGCTGAGGCAGTACAACAGGTAGCTTTTTCCATCGTCGCCGGGATGAAATTTTCCGGTAGCCCCGAACTGAAGAAGCCCTTTGCTGCGGATGTTGCCGGTAAGCTGATCGGCGAGGATGGTGAGGCTTGCAAGGTAATCTTTAAAGTAACGCCTCAGTACATCGCTGTCGGGCTGGCTGCGGTATACCGAATGGAATGTTTCTTTAATGTGAAGCGATTCTTTTGCTACCTGGTTTATCAGGGCGTCGGCAGTGTTAGGGTTTGCTGCCTGGGTGTCGTTCTGGTTAATAAAATCTTCGATGAGATTTGTTAAGTGGGATAGCTCGTCGTTCATCTTGCATTATATTTTCTTCAATGCTTTCTGGTAGGTTTTATAATTTGTTCTAAAAAAGGAAATGAGGTGTTTGGTCTTGGAGTATCTGAAAACCTCCGGGAATTCTTTCTTTAACGTTTGCATCTGGATTTCGAGAGGATCATCGATAAGAGAGTTGTTGATGCGGTTTGTCCTTTCATTGTATACGCGGCGCAGTTTGCTGAAAATCTTTTTAATCCCGGGAAATGTATTGATGAGGTACTCGTATTGGAGATAGTCGAGATGGAGTATTACGCATTTGGCTTCTGTATGGATGCTGATGCCTGATTCGCCGTGTTTTTTAAAACTTTCGTAATCGGTAAAAAAGTCGCCCTGACCGGCAAAACCTGTTGTGCGTTCGCCCATGTAGGTATCTTTGCTCTCCCTGATAAAGCCTTCATTTAAAAAGTACAGGCGGCGGTTTAGAAATCCCTGCCTCAGCAGTATCTCATTTGGCTTCAGAATTTGGTCTTTTAATGTATTGTGGAGATAATTAATTGCTTCAGGTTCCGGCTCTCCGTAAAGCGAAACTGTTTTTAAAAATAAGTCTATATCCATCTTTTATAATTTATCAGATAAAGTTGCTGGTAGTAATCTACCGGATGGCCTTAGGTGCGAAGTCTTGTTTACAGGCTGCAGAATTCGGCCTGAGAGGTTAACTTAAATTTTGGTAAAGTTAATATTTGTTGATCTTTTGTATAATTTTTTTATTATGCGGTTGCTTTTTTTATCCCATAAGCCAATATTTTGTAAAAAAAAACAAAATAGGGGGTCCGGAAGACAAAAAAGTGGTCTTTTTCTGTTTTTTATTTAAGAAAAAAATGTATGGGAGCGGCATTGAAGTTTGCCGGTAATCAGAGCTTTAACCGGACAGTTGGTGTAACGAAACCGGACATTGGGATTAATTTAATTTACTAACTTGCTTCCGGCACCTGCTTCTGAGTGATTGGGGCATCTCCTGCAAAAACAAATGCAGATGTAGCACGCAGCGGCTTTTGATCGTATTCTCTTAATAAAAAACCTAAAAACATAATTATGAAGAATCTCAACTTGATTGTTATTGTGCTTGCAACGCTTCTGTTTGGATGTAAAAAGGATGAGGAGGCTCAGGTAGAATCGCTGATAGGTACCTGGGAATTAAGGCATGTTTACGGCGTCCAGGTTGCGGGTGCCCCGGCTGACTTTGAGGATGGCAACGGCAATATTATCCAGTTTTCGAGTGACGAATACCAAATGATCGCCGACGGAAAGGTTGTTACCAAAGGTACTTACAGCATAGTGAAAATTGACGGGCTTGAGATTGACGGCACTGCTTATCAATACAAATTTGTGTTTGATGGCGATACTACCTGGAATACATATTTTAAATTATCGGGAAATACGCTGGCTATCTGCGTGGGGTCGGTGGCTTCTGATGGGACTACCAGTACGTATGAGAAGAAGTAAGGACCTTAGTCGTCTTCATAATAAGTCATTCAGTTTTTGTTCTGTAAGTCCGTTTTTCTGAGCCAACTCCCCTGCTTTATCTAATAATTGATCGAATTCCGTTTCTTTCAGCTCTTTGAGCAACCAGTTAAGCCGGGTATAATTTAAATAGTCGGGATTATTGTACGGCGGCAGGGGGGCAGGGTCTGCAAGGATGTTTTGGAAGTATATGAGATATGAATGAAAGTCCATTGTCAGGAAGCAATAGCGAAAGCTTTAATAGCCTCAAATTCATGTTTTTTTTCATTTAGTTCATTTTCTATGTCATAGTCGTCCTGTAAGCCTAACCAGAATTTTGCTGAATTGCCAAAGAAAATACCGAGACGTAATGCAGTATCTGCTGTTATCCTCCGGTTTCCCCGGATTATTTCGGATATACGGGTTTGAGGAATATTGGTTTCCTTGGCTAAACGATAAGGTGTAATATTTAGGGGCGCCAGGAATTCTTCATTCAGGATTTCGCCGGGGTGTATGTTCGGTAATTTTTCCATCTCGCTTTTGTATTAATGATAATCAATGATTTCTACATCTCCTGCATTGCCGTTAGACCATTTGAAAATTATTCTCCACTGATCGTTTATCCGGATACTATAATAGTTTTTTAAGTTGCCCTTCATCTTTTCCAGCTTATTGGAAGGGGGAACTGTTAGATCCCTGATGTTCTGTGAGCTATTAATCATACGAAGCTTTCTTCTTCCAAGTGTTTGTATTTCTATGGGTAGCTTCGCAACTCTAATGCCATTCCAAATATTTTCTGTGTCTCTGGATCCGAAAGAAACTATCATTATTAACGTTATACGTTACTTACGTCAAAAGTAAGTATATTTTGGATGGTATGCAACAATTTCAGGCTGGGCTTTTTAGTATAGTAATCAAAACAGCCACAGAAGGATTTTATTGTCAAACCGTGCTCCGGGAATGCCAATCAGCCTGTCGCTCCAGTCTTTTTTTTCATACAGGCCTCTGATATTCTCTTTGAGTTTCGCAGCGCCGGTCATTATTATACCACTTTTGCAGCTCGTGTTTTATAGTCTCAAAATCTGCCTTCCTGAAAGTGAGGGTTGAATATATGAGCTGGCAGTGAATGAGAAGAACTCAATTAATTTTTCATAATGTATTATATAATAAACAAAAACTGTATTTTTGTTTATTATATAATACATTATGAAGCAAACTATCTCATTAATCCCAAAGGCTCAAAAAGTATTGACCGAACTGGGTTTGAATATCAAGCTTGCACGCTTAAGACGTAAATTAAGCACTATTCAGTTGGCAGAACGGGCGGGAATAAGCCGGGCAACACTTTGGCAGATAGAAAAAGGGGTGGCTTCTGTTACAATGGGAGCTTATTTTCAGGTCTTGTTTGTTATGGGACTTGAAAAAGATTTTTTGAAATTGGGCGCAGATGATGAACTTGGGAGAAAGTTACAGGACGCGGGCTTGAGTGTAAGGACGCGGGCTCCAAAAAAATAATATTGTGGCAAAAAGAATATTAGTTTATGCAGACTGGGCGGGTTTGCCCGAAGCAATAAAAATTGGCATACTTAACGCAGATACAGTTAGAGGGAAGGAGATCTTTTCATTTGAATATACAAGGGAGTGGCTTCAGTCTCCTTATAGCCAACTGCTCGATCCGGATCTTAAAATGTTTGCGGGGCCTCATTATCTAAGAGATAACAAGAGTCTATGATGCTACACGAATGGGGGCACTTCGCTTTAAGACAGATGAAAACGGACAATTTCTTAGCCACGAAAAGGATCTGGCTACGCCTCCATGGACATCGTTGCGTGATTTAGAATTTGCTAGTCTTGAACTTGAAAAAGAAGGTAAGAATGCAAATGAGGAGCTTAAGTGGCTTAATATGCTCATGGCGCCAGGTTCTTCATTGGGGGGAGCAAGGCCTAAAGCAAGTGTTGTTGATATTGAGGGAAATCTTTGGATAGCAAAATTTCCAAGTAATAGTGATGAATATGATACTGGAGCTTGGGAAATGGTAGTTCATGAACTCGCTGCCAAATGCGGTTTAGATGTGGCTCCTGCACAAGTGCAGAAATTTTCAGGCAGGCACCGAACATTCATTACAGGCCGGTTTGATCGGATCGGAAAAAGGAGAATCCATTTTGCATCAGCTATGACCCTTCTTGGACATCAGGATGGTGCGGATTTTCATGACGGAATAAGTTATCTTGATCTTGCAACATTTATCATGCAGAATGGAGGCCGGACAGATAAGGATCTGAAAGAACTGTGGTCGAGAATCGTTTTTAATATTTTAGTGAAAAATACAGACGATCATCTTAGAAACCACGGTTTTTTATTAGGGCAACATGGTTGGGAACTGTCGCCTGCATATGACATGAACCCTGTTCCCATGGGGAATGGCCTGACTTTGAACATATCTGAAGATGATAATTCATTGGATATTGAGCTCGCTATGGATGTGTCTCTTCTTTTTAGAGTGAAATTGAAAGATGGAGAGGAAATAGCAAACAATATGAAAAGAGTGGTCGCTAAATGGGCAGGGGTTGCTACCGAATATAAAATTTCCAGAAGGGAACAGGAAGAAATGGCGGAAGCTTTTTATCTGTAAGATGCGGCGGGTTATAGATTAAGTGAAAGCCTTAGTTAATTACCTTGCAGAGCTCGCGCCAATTAACATTAATACCCTGTATAAGCTTGAAACCGGGTAAGCTAGTATAGTAACCCAAACAGCCACAGGGGGATTTTATTGTCAAACCCTATTTCAATATCATCTGCTGCTATAAAGGCATTCTCTACAGACCCGATCTGCCGGTTGGATTTGTTTTTTCCTCCCACCTCAAAAGTAAAGTGATTATCTACTAAAAAGTCTCCTTTTTCCGCAAGTGATACTTCGTGTCCCGCATTCTTTAGCTGATTAAGAAAAAAAGCTTCTCTCATACTTCCTGAATTAACTCTCCCGGGAGCTAATGCTGCATGCAGATTGGGATTCTCAAGAAATATTTTTTCGGGCTTCTGAAGGGTGCTGATGCTTTTTCCGGTCGCAGACAAAACGTTAATAAGCCTTGCTTTTGAAAGGTAATGAAGGTATTGTAAAACAGTGGGCCTGCTGATGCCGGTCTTCTCACCAATTTTGGTGATGTTGGGTTTAAAAGGGACATTCTCTGACAGAATTGACAACAACTGAAGGATTTTGGATGTATTACTAATGTTAAAACCATCAATAAAACCCAGCTCCGTTTCAACTACCAGCCGTATTACTTGCTCCAGACGAATGAAATATGTTCTGAGGTTCTCTCTGAAAAATGGATAATAGCCATGATCAAGATAGTCGGCGAAATGCTGTAGGGGATGAAATTCCCGGCTTAATTTCAAGGCTATCTGTGTATGGTCTGTCAGTATTTGTTCGGGCGTGAGTTTTTCAGCCGCATATACATCTGCAAAATGAAGGTATTCCCTGTATGATAGACCAGGCAGTTCGTAGAAAATGGCTCTCCTGCTCAGATCGGCTTCCTGCTGATAAATGTTAATGGCAGATGATCCTGTAAAAACTATGGAAAGATCCTTGTATGAATCATAAATATTTTTGATTTCCCTGGCCCAGCCTTCATATTTATGCACTTCATCGAGAAACAAAATTCGTCCGCCCCTCTGCCGGAATGTTTCTGCAAGGTCAATCAACTTATTGGACGAAAAGTACAGATCGTCCATTGACGCATAAAGGGCCTTCGACCCGTCCTGGTTTATTAGCCTCAGACGCTGAAGTAATAATGTGGTTTTACCTGTACCACGTGCTCCAAGAATGCTAATCAGCCTGTCGCTCCAGTCTATTTTTTCATAAAGGCCCCTGATATGCCTGGTGGGAACATCAGCAACCAGAAAGGCTGACCGGGTAAGAAGTTTTTCCATTTTGTTAACCTTACTTTGCAAAAGTAATGCATTTTTGTAAAGTAAGGTTAACAATTTTTAGCTTTTTGACTTGCAAAATCTAGATATTCTGGAAAAGGTACCCGACGTTTAAGGCCTGGAAGTTAAGCTGCAGATAAAAAGGTTGAATGAAAATATATTTTTTCTACATTTAAACTTTGAATTTATAAGCCGGTCAAAGTAAAACACACACTTAATTTTTATACTGTACATATTTAAATTCCTAAACAAATGAAAAGCTTATTTCGAATAACGATTGTATTTTCTGCCTTGTTAATTATTTCTTCCTGTGCTGCATTGAGAAAAGGAGACCTTTCTAAAATTCAACTGGGTATGAGTAAGGCAACGGTTCAGCTAATGTTAAAAGTTAAGCCTGATAATGTAGTTTCTTCTGAACGTGACCCGATCGATAACAGTGTTATTGAGGTGGTACAATATTCGTGGCTGGTTAGTCAAACCGAAACAGAATGTTACTGGTTATACTTTGTAAATGATAAGCTGGATAGCTGGCATAAAGTAAGGCCTGATTCGCGACATTCTGATGCGATGGACTATTTTAAAAGAAGAGGCTAGGAAAA
>JAATFW010000075.1 GCA_015654985.1 Sphingobacteriales bacterium
CTTTCAACTTTCAACTTTCAACTTTCAACTTTCAACTTTCAACTTTCAACTTTCAACTAAATATCGTACTTACTCAATCTCCTGTATAGTGCAGTTCTTGTAATTCCCAGCTCCTTTGCCGCCCTGCTGATATTTCCCTGGTGTTTTTCGATCACCCGCATGATCGTATTCTTCTCGAGGTTCTCCAGATTGGTATCCTCCTCCTGCTGCAATTTACTGTTTACCGACTCTATTGGTGAAAAAATGAGATCTGAAGCATTTAGCCGGCTTCCTTCGGTCATGATCACAGCCCGTTCGATCGTATACTGCAACTCTCTTACATTCCCCGGAAAATGATACTGCTTCAGTTTGTCTGCAGCTTTACCATCGAGTTCAGGGCAGGCTTTCATATATTTTGAGCAATAAGCTTTAATAAAATGATTTGCCAGCAGGATCACATCATCGCCTCTTTTACGCAATGGAGGCATCATTATTTCTACGGTATTGATCCTGTAAATAAGATCTTTACGAAAACGGCTGTCGTTTGCCAGTTCCTGCAACGGAACATTAGTAGCGCAGATAAGCCTGATATCAATCGGAACAGAATCGTTGCTTCCCAGCTTATGGATCTGCCGGTTTTGCAGAACACTTAACAGCTTTGCCTGTTGCTGAAGCGTAATATTTCCTATTTCATCCAGGAAGAGAGTGCCCCCGTTTGCCGATTCAAAACGGCCAACGCGGTCCTCCCGCGCATCTGTAAAAGCGCCTTTCTTATGCCCGAATAATTCGCTCTCGAACAAGCTATCTGTTAACGCCCCCACATCCACTTTAATAAAAGGCTTGTCCTTGCGCAGCGACTGCCGGTGAATTGCCTGTGCAACCAGATCTTTACCCGTACCGTTCTCCCCAAGAATAAGAATATTGGCATCAGTAGGTGCGATCTTGCTTATCTTATAAAAAATATCCTCCATCGCTTCAGACTCACCGATAACAGGAAGAACGTTATCATCTTCAGCACTAAGGGTCTTCTTACGGCTGCGCGTTTTATCCTGCTGCTGCAAAGCCTCCTCAATCGTTATCAGAAGCTTTTCATTCTGCCATGGCTTCACAACAAAATCAGAAGCACCTTCTTTTAGCGAGCGTACCGCCAGATCAATACCCCCGTAAGCCGTGATCATGATCACAGCCGCTTCAGGAGACTGCTGTTTCACCTTTCGCAACCAGAATAATCCTTCATTGCCGGTATTGATAGAACTTTTAAAGTTCATATCCAGCAGGATCAGGTCAAAGCGTTTTAGTCCGAGCAGGGAGGGTATGTTCTCCGGATTTTTCTCCGTAACGATGTCTTTTACCTTTGGCTTAAGCAGCAGCCGCACGGCCGTCAGCACATCCGGGTCGTCGTCTATTATCAGAACAGAAGCATATTTTAATTGCATAAGCTTTAGAGGCTGAAATTGCCGGTTTATTACATTCTAACTTATACAAATGTACACGAAGTTTTTTAAGCTGCACACAGACGGACAAAAATAGCGTCGGAGCCCATCTTTAAAGTCTCTATTTCGGATCCAGGATCGTTCCTATGCGTACCTCCAGGTCCTGAAGATGATACTGGCCCATTCCCGAAAAAGAAGGAATAGCCTTATGGATCTCATTCTTCAATTGCATAAGGTGTGCCCTTGCGATACTCGAAACATCCGAAATGGTAGGATCTGAAGCCCTCAAAAACGAAGGAGATTGTTGTTGCTCTGAAGACGGCGCCTGCAGGAGCTTAGAAAGATTACTTATGTAAGCTTTTTGAAGATTTCTTCTGTAGACATTTATAGACTGGTGAGTATCCAGCTCCTGCCATATCCCTTTTTTCAGGTCAGAGAACAGGTCAGACACTGTATAAACCTTTGCCCCGGTGCCCACAGCTTCTGCATTAATAAGCTTGCTGACAGTGGAAGCACTTTGTAACCGGCCAAGAGTGTTCGTCTGGATATTCCGGATCACGCTTACCGGCTCAACACCCGTCTGGCTGATCAGCTTGCTATTAACCAGCCAGAGCGGAGTTGAAAATAACTGGCTGTTCAGAAAAGTTACAGCTTCTTTCTGCCGGCTGTAAGGCACCACCTGGTAAACCGTTCCCGGCTCTTCAACCGTTTTGGGATTACTGTAGATCCCGCCCACATATTTTGCCGCGTGCCCCATGTAACGGTTATACTGGTTAAAAACTTCGTTATAGAGAATGCGGGCGTTGTTGTATCCTTCATTTTGCACCCTTGTCCACTGAAGCAGCTCCGGAAGGATTCTTTTCAGGTTCTTTATTCCGTATGAACCTGCCAGCGCCGCGTTATCACCCAGATCTTCATTCTGGCAACGGGGGTCGTTGGGGTCGCTTTCCGTCCCAAACCACAGCCTCTTATTCTTTCCTGTGCGCTCTATTATCCATTTGTTTAATGCGGTGGCTTCTTCATCTCCATTTTTATATTGTGGAAACCAGCGGTATCCCCATTCTATAGCCCATGTATCATAGTCGCCAATCCGCGGGAAAAGCCCCTTCTCCCCGATATGATCTTCCGGCTGTGCCACATAATTAAACCTCGCATAATCCATAATTGACGGGGTGTGACCATTCGCCTCCACCCACTTTTTATCACGTAACTTCTCAACCGGCACTGTAGACGACGAGCCGAAGTTATGGCGCAGGCCTAAAGTATGGCCCACTTCATGTGACGATACGAAACGAATGAGCTGGCCCATCAGCTCATCATCAAATTCCATCTTGCGGGCCCTGGGATCTGCTGCTGCGGTTTGGATCATATACCAGTTATGCACCAGGCTCATCACATTATGATACCAGTTTATATGAGTTTCAAGGATCTCTCCCGTACGCGGATCGTGAACATGAGGGCCGCTGGCATTCGGAATATCCGATGGTTTATAAATAATCGCATTATGCCGGGCATCATCAATATTCCAGTCTTTATCTTTAGGCGCTTCTTTCGCAAGGATAGCGTTTTTAAATCCCGCTTTTTCGAAAGCTACCTGCCAGTCGTTCACTCCCTGGATCAGGTATGGTACCCATTTCCTGGGTGTGGCCGGGTCGATGTAAAAAACAATCGGCTTCTTTGGCTCAACCAGTTCGCCCCGTTTATATTTCTCAATATCTTCATCTTTGGGTTCCAGGCGCCAGCGCGTGATCAGCGACACAGCTTTAACCCCCTGCGGATTAGCGTCAAAATCAACATACCCTGTAGCAAAATATCCCACGCGCGGATCAAAATAACGCGCCTGCATCGGCCTGGAAGGGAGCAATACCATAGAACTGTTCAACTCATATGTTATGGGGCCACCGGCAGCCCCACCACCAGAACCCTGCTGGGGAGAAGCAGCTCTGGCATAGGTTTTAACCGTGCGTACCTCAACATTCATAGGGAAAGAGCGGATCTCCCGTATATAACTACGGTCAGACAGAAGGTTCCCCAGCGAAAGCGCTTTTTTTACCTGTGCATCAAAAAAGAAAATATCATTGTCGCTGTTCAGATAATCAGTTACATCAATAACAGATCCCTTTGCCTTTGTTACCGAATCCTGTGCATAGGCCTTAACATCAAAAGCAGCAACTATTGGCTGCACATTAGAATTCAGTACAGACAGGTACATCCCGGTGGTATCCTGAGAGCGCTCTGAAAAAGAAATACTTTTCAAAAAAATTCTGTTGGACGGGCCTTTCTCGAACCGCACTACATTATCATTGATCTGATCACCCGCATAGCCCATCATCGAAGCCCTTACACCGGCCGCAGCCTTTGCAATGCGGTTCACAATCAGGATATCACGGTTAAGCAGTGAATCTGCAATTTCAAAATAGAACCGCTCTTCCACCTTATGCACCATAAACAGACCCGTATCCGTTTCTGCCTTTTTTGTAATTACCTCTTTATAAGGCTTAGGCCCCTGGACCGGAGGTCTATTGATATTTGAAGCTGCATTTGCCCCGCCCTGCGCAGACACGGCAGGTTTAACCGCCGGTTTCTTCTTTTTAACCAGAGCACAGCCATAAAAACTGACAACAATCAGAACAAAAAAGCTAATCTTCCGCATTTTAACTATTTATATACCGTATTAATTACTGTTTGATGATTTTTCGCGGTGCGAACTTAGGGAAAATGAAAGTAATTTATTGCATCCGGGATAGAAAAATAAGATTTGATCCCTTTTTCGACTATTGTCACCAGGGATAAAAAAAGCCGATTTTAAACTTACCTGCAAAAGTAAGAGCCGCTCCATTAGCGTGGAGCCAGAAAGCGGGCAGATTTAATCAGGTATTCCCTTTCAGATAGAGCTATCGTCAGCCGGATATTTACAGCAGACATACTAAAGTCCGGATGCGCTCTGAAAGATCAGAGCAGAAATAGAAGAAGACCTGTAGAAGGCTTGTGCTTGTGCCTACCATATACCTACCATAAGGCTACCATGAGCCTACCTTTTAGGGCTAAAAGGTAGGCTCATGGTAGCCTTATGGTAGGTATATCCCTGACGCATGTACAGGTCTTCTATCAGTTTTATCTTAGTCAACCACTGGTTCGTCAGAAACTTTCCGAATGCATCCTTTAACAGGCTTTCAGCCAGAGTAATTTCCAGGGTCTCATAAAGAGGCCATAGCCAGAGGCATCAGAAAAGGGCCTCTGCTATCCATAACATGACCACAAAAAGGGATTATTGACCGACAGTAGCCAGCCACTCTGTTAAACAAGACTCACAGGATCGAATTGCTCCAAAGAAGATGCAACTTCCGCAGAAAACCCGGGAATCACAAAATTCAGGGAGAATATCTATTTGCAGAATAAACCTGCAAACAGTTGTTACTTAACAGCCTTACTTAAATTTAATACAACATAAGCGGTGGAACTCCCTAACTGAACCGGAGATTTTAACACCAGGTTATTGTCGGTAGCTGAAGACAGTACCAGTACATATCCATCAGTAACGTTTTTTGCTTTATCTCCTTCATACAGTTTTTTAAACTGAAAAGTCTGGTTAGTTTTATTTACAGACCAAACGATAGATTGCGTTCCTGCTGTACACCCTTCTCCTCCCGGCAGTGCATAGGTACCATTCCCGCTGTTCGGTAAATTCCAGGTGCTGCCAATAAAGCATTTATAAGATCCTTCACCAAAAAGCGATTGTACGTTGCCCGGCAGGATGCCTTCAAAAGTAATATCATTTACCACCCAGGTGCCTCTTACATCTCCTTTACTGAAAGTTTCGGCCACGGTACCACCCTGTCTGGTAGCGCAACTCTGCAGAATCATTAACGAACTGCATAAAAGTACCATTACAATAACTATTCTTTTCATACTTATATAATAAAAAAACAATGCAAATGTTCTGATTTTTAACTGTAATCAGCTAAAATAATATAAGAATAAGGAATCATATAGCTTTCAGTTGTTTGATTGCTCTGAGATACCGGAAAACCGAAATCTCAATAAAGGCAAGAATATTCTATTTCAAAGAACTTGCCTCTCCAGGGTTACAGAGGCAAGTTCTTATATAAAAGACTACTTCATTTCGATCCTGCAAAGAACAGGAAAGTGGTCTGAAGGGAATTTTCCGCGATAGGTATCGGTTAGTATTCCCCATTTGGCAGCAGTAAACTGCTTAGTAGTGAAAATGTGATCGATAATAGTATCCGAAGCCAGGGCCTTGCCGGCACCAAAGGCGTTAAAAGAAGCATTGTTTGCATAATGAACACTCACCTGATCGTAGGTATCTTTCAGTAATCCTGAATTTTTAAGAGTAAGATACCAGTCGCTGTCATGACCGCCATTGAGGTCGCCTGTAAAAACAGCGGGGTTGTTGCCGGCAATCTCTTTAATCTTTTGTACGATCAGCTTTCCGCTTTCCACCCTGGCTTTCACTCCCTGGTGGTCGAAATGGGCATTGAAAAAGTAAAACGACTTCTTCGATTTCAGGTCCTGAAGATAAACCCAGGAGCAGATCCGGTTACAGCAGGTTGCATCCCAGCCCAGACCGGGTTTATCAGGGGTTTCGGAAAGCCAGAAATCACCTTTGTTTAAGAGCTTAAATTTATCCTTCCTGTAGAAAATGGCGGAATGTTCTCCGCTTTCCTTGCCGTCATTCCGTCCGAGGCCATAGTGAGCATATTCGGGCAGTGCTTTTTGAATGTCATCAAGCTGGTTTTTTAGGCCTTCCTGTGTTCCCAGTATATCAAATTCGTGGAAGCGGATCAGGGAAGCAACCACCGGGGCCCTGTTTACCCAGAGGTTTCCGGTATCGCCGGGATTGTCGTACCGGAGATTATACGTTCCGATGGTAAAAACTTGTGCTATGCCCATGAAAGGGAGTAAGAGCATGGTGGCGAGCATTGTTAATTTATTGGTCTTCATATTGTTGGTTTTTTATCTCTTTAATTCGTTGTCTCCCATCCTGGATTCTGCCCTAAAGCAGGGTTTAAAAGGCGGTCGGTCTCCGGGATAGGGTAAAGGTAATGTTTCTCTTCCCATTTTCGCTGAACATTGCTCAACCAGGTGAGTTCGCCATAGGTATCGTGCGATAGTCTTTGAGGATTGACGGTTCCGCCACTCAGAGTGGGGGCTACGTTAATATAGGTGACTCCTGAAACAGGGTTTGCGGGCATTTGCTGATAAAAACAAACGTCTGGCGTGCCATCTTCATTCAGATCCATAGGTTTGTTTAACTCAGGAACATAAAAACCGTTCCACTCCATCTCCATCAACTGTCCTGCATGCCATCTCACTATATCGTAAAAGCGAAAGCCTTCCAGCGCCAGTTCTATGCCCCGTTCTCTCCTGATCTCTAACAATACAGGATCAGAAATATCAGGAAAATACCTGGCTTTCAGGTATGGGTCGGCTGTTACCGGAAGGAGATTAGTATTCCCGGTGATACCAGCACGGCTTCTCAGTGCTCCGATGGTCTTCGTCCAGTCGTCCTGGGTTAAGGTGCCCAGTTCGGCTTTCGCCTCTGCGTAGTTCAGTAATACCTCGGCGTAACGGATGATACAGATGGAATTATTGTTTCTGGAGCCGCCGTCATAATAGGTGTCGTCGAGTGTCCACTTTATCGGCTGGTAACCGGTATAAGTATAAGAGAAAACGGGGGGAGCCGGCTCGCTGACGCCTCCGTTTATCCGTTTGTAACTGCCCATGCGGATGGTTTGCTGGAGCCTTTTATCTCTTCCTTTCACTTCATCCATAAAGGTCATGGCTTCGTAACCGGGATCGGAAGTAAAGGGCGTGCCATCTATATTTAAATAGGTATTAATAAATGTACGGGTAAAGCTGACCCTTGCCCCGTATGTTGCACTCGTCCACCACCAGTTAGCGTCGTTCAGCACGCTAAGTGAGGAGCTCATTACGTTGGAA
>JAATFW010000177.1 GCA_015654985.1 Sphingobacteriales bacterium
TCACCCTCTTACTGCCACCCGTTCAAAACCCGCCGTTCCTATAGCCGGAAAATACCGCCTTGTAGATATTCCGATTTCCAACTGTCTGAATTCCGGAATAGACCGGATCTTTGTGCTGACACAATTCAATTCAGCATCGCTTAATAAACATATTAAAAACACGTATCATTTTAATGTGTTCAGTAATGGCTTTGTTGATATCCTCGCTGCCGAACAGACGCCAAGCAACAGCGCATGGTTTCAGGGTACGGCCGATGCCGTGAGACAATCACTCCATCATCTTACCCCATTTGAATTCGAATATGTGCTGATCCTCTCGGGAGATCAGCTCTATCAAATGGATTTCACTGAGATGATCAATAAACATGCAGCCAGCAAGGCCGACATTTCTGTAGCGACTATACCTGTTACAGCTAAAGAGGCGTCGTCTTTCGGGATCATGAAGATTGATGAAAATGATAATATCACTTCATTTATAGAAAAGCCCAAAACCGGACCGGAAGAATGGGCGTCTGAAGTTGGCGACGATATGAAGGCCCAGGGCCGCCTCTACCAGGCGTCTATGGGAATATATATCTTCAACAGAGAGATCATTTACGATACATTGACCAACGACCCTCATACCGACTTTGGCAAAGAGATCATTCCCGAGGCAATCAATAAGCAGAAGGTAGTAAGTTATCAATATGATGGTTACTGGACTGATATAGGTACCATCCCTTCTTTCTTTGAAGCCAATATCGGCTTAACCGATAATATTCCGCAGTTCAACCTCTTCGACAAAAAAAGTATTTTTTCAAGGGCGAGAATGCTTCCCCCTTCAAAAATACTCGGAACAACCCTCGAAAAGAGTATAATCGCAGAGGGCTGCATTATAGATGCCAGCAGAATTGAAAGATCTGTAATTGGGATCCGCACCCGGATCGGAAGAGGAACAATGATTGAATGCAGCTACATTATGGGATGCGATTATTATCAGACACTCGAGCAACTGGATGAAGCAAAAACAACCGGTTCGCCGATTATGGGTGTCGGAGAACGCTGCTACATTAAAAATGCTATTCTGGACAAGAACTGCCGCATTGGGAACGACGTCCGCATAAACGGAGGCCCTCATCTCGAGGACGGCGAATATGAAAAATATACCGTAAGAGAGGGGATTGTAGTAATCAAAAAGTTTGCAGTTATTCCGAATGGAACAGTGATATAAAGTTGCAGGTTGTGAGTTGTAAGTTGTAAGTACCGGCGAAGCGTACAACCCGCAACCCGCAACCCGCAACCCGCAACCCGCAACTTACAACCTGCAACTTATAACTCTATAGACCGCCCGATATCAATCAGCTTCAAATCAAGCCCTGCATTCTCAAACTTTGCCAGGGCTTCTTTTTTGTCAATTTTTATATACCCAAAAGTATCGTAGTGCATACCAACAATAGTGCGGCATTTAATAAAATCCGCAGCAAGAATGGCGTCATCTATACCCATCGTAAAATTATCGCCGATTGGCAGAAAAGCCGCATCAAGCTTATATAGCTCGCCTGTAAGTTTCATTTCCTGCATCAAAGCGGTATCTCCCGCATAATAAATGGTTTTACCTTCAAAGCTGAGGATAAAGCCTGCAGCAGTTCCGCCATATGTACCATCGGGAAGAGAGTTAGAATGAGCAGCGAAAACCATTTTTACCCGGCCGAAATCAAAATTCCACTGGCCTCCGAGGTTCATAGGATGACAGTTATTAATGTCCTTCTTCCCAAGCCATTCTGCTATCTCAAATGAACAAACAACGGTAGCTCCGGTCTGGCGTGCCAAAGTTATAAGATCTGCCGCATGATCTGAATGGCCATGAGAAACCAGAATGTAATCTGCTCCAATTGTATTTATATCGATATCCTTAGCCAATTCATTGGGGGTGATAAAAGGATCAAATAATATTTTAACAACGGAGGTTTCTATAAGAAAGCATGACTGCCCGTAATATGTTACTTTCATAGCCTTAAAGATTTTACTGACCGCCAAAAAGATTTCCCAATCCACCGAGCATGTTCTGGCTGAGTGCCTGCATTTCTGATTGATGTATACTTTCAGCCTGCTCCATAGCCTTATTGACAGCAACAACAAGAAGCTCTTCGAGCTCTTCTTTATCAGCAGATCTCAAAAACTCTTCATCAATAGAGATAGTATTAATCTGCTTGTTTCCGCTTGCCGTTACCTTTATTTTCCCGCCTTCCGCTTCACCCTCTACGGTTACTGCGTCAAGCCTTTTCTTTATTTCTTCTGCCTTTTGCCGGGCCTGAAGTAATTTGTCAAACATAGCCTTTAAGATTAAATTAGTGTCAAAGATAAGTTGTAAGTAGTAAGTTTTAGGTTATAAGTGCCGGCGAAGCGTACAACTTACAACTTACAACTTATAAACAACAGTGCTCGTTAAAAGTTCAGACTGTAGAGCGAAGAATTTGAGGGCTTAGAGGTTTTGAAATAAAACCCTGTACTGTAGAATAAGACTGAGCCCTGAGCTTGTCTTTTTCGTCTACCGACGAACTTACAATATAGATTTTTATATCCTTTATAACACTGGTCTTCAATTTGTTATACTTATCAAGAAAATCCCAGCCATCCATTCCGGGCATATTCAGGTCAAGCAAAATAACATCCGGAAGACTCTGAATATCATCACGATGATGCTCAAGAAATTTAAATGCCTTTCCTGCTTCCAGATAACTGGAATACTCATCGTATATCAAGTGCTTTACGATCATTATTTGCGCGATTCTCTGATGAATGGGGTCATCATCAATAATAAAAACCTTACTCATTATGGCTTATACCTTATAAAACATGTGTTATACCTTATGAAAAACACCCGAAATTAACTAAACAGTAGCTATCGGTTTTATTATGTAATTAATATTTACGAACATGGTAGTAAACATACAAAAATGAAAGGAATCGTTCAATAATAAAACGCAGCTATTTTATTTAATCTTCCGAAGTATCCCCATTCCCGGTATAAGCGCTTTTTCTTACTACAGGCATGCCAACCATTTTGAATAAGTCGTCAAGCTGTAAAAGGCTTCCATTGGTAAGATTACTAAGCAGCACGACCGTTACATCGGCAGTCAGATCGCGCAGATAAATATGCCTGAACCCATGCCACCATCCGGTATGATAAACCACCTTATGCCCGTCGCCATCAAAGGTACGCCAGCCGTATCCATAGTTAAAATGCCCTCTGACCAACTTATTATGCCCTGTATAGGCAGAGTCCTGCCATGCTTTGCCGAGCAGTTTTCCCTTAAGCAGGCAGCGGTCAAAAAGAAAAAGGTCCTGCACGGTACTGTAAATACCCTTATCACCTACAGGCCCATCCAGAAAATTCTGTGCAACAGAATAACGCCACGTGCGGTCATGCCCCACAACATCAACCGGAATTTTATCGTATTCCGCTTTTGAATATACAGCGGTATGAGTCATTCCACAAGGCTTAAAAATATTTTCCTTCATAAACAGCGAATAGCGCATTCCCGATACCTTCTCTATGATGGCTCCCAGGATCATAAAATTTGAGTTATTGTAATGAAATTTCACATCCGGCTTAATATATGGCGCAGGCTTATACTGCGTAATAAGTTTCATTACATCATCATTGGTAATACCCTTACGTTCATCCTTATGCTGCGATTTCCAGATCTTGTCAACAAAATAAACATAATTCATTAAGCCCGACCGGTGAGAAAGCAGCATTCTGATCGTAATGCCGGGGTAAGGAAAGTCAGGAAAAAAGTCGTTTACTGTCTGGCTGAGTTTTAATTTCCCCTGTTCAGCCAACATTAATATAGCAGTACCCGTCATTGTTTTCGATACTGAAGCCAGTTCAAATACTGAATTAATAGTAAGACTGTCCCGGTGCAGATAATCAGCCCAGCCTATGGCATTTTCATATATGATCTTTCCTTTTTGGGCTACCAGCACGTTTCCGTTAAAGCCCCTCTTCTTATGCAGGTCCTGCATAAAGGCATCGATCTGCTTATCACCTTTTTTACTGTCATAAACAAGAAGCAGACTGTCTGATTGGTCGTCTTCAACAGTTCGATGCTTTTTCTTTTGCTCCGAAGAAGAACAGGAGTTAAACGAAATAAAACCACAAAACAAACACAGGGCAACAACGCAGGATCGGATCATATGATACAATAAACCAGTTTGAAAATTATATAAAAGGCGAAAATCAGAAAATATTATAAAAAGAACAGCATAAGAGTTATCAACAAATGCTTTCTGCCTGATTTAAAGGATAAAAAAGAATACAGAATATCTATCTCACTGTTTTTCAACACTGAATTATAAAGTTTTGTAAAATGCATATTAAACACTTTATAGAAGTTCCCTTCTCTAAATAATTCAGAGTACCTCAAGCAAGACCAACCCCGGCACTATTTTTATCCGCATGTGTGCAGCTTAAAAAACTTCATGTACATTTGTGCATCAAAAAAATCCTAAAATCATGAATTTCAGAATAGAACATGACACTATGGGCGACGTACAGGTTCCTTCAGATAAATACTGGGGAGCTCAGACTGAACGCTCAAGAAACAACTTTAAAATCGGGCCTGAAGCATCGATGCCCA
>JAATFW010000130.1 GCA_015654985.1 Sphingobacteriales bacterium
ATAAACTTGATAGAAGTTTTTTCATATGTTCTTTCTAAATTAATGATTAAAGTATAAAGTTGTGGACTTTATTTCATTTTTCAAATTATTATTTGCATTTTTTTTATAATTTAACAACAAAACCCTGTTTAAGCACGCTTTTTCAAATAATTTCTTCAATTAATAACAGGAGTGTTACACTTATTTCAATTCTTCACCTATAAAAAATTAAAATACGGCTTATCATCAAAAGCATATTTTAATCTCCTTCAATCGCCTTAAAAAATGTTTTTTCATTTTATACACTACTATGTATTGCATAATACTAAATAAAACATATATCTTTGTAACATGATAGTAGAGAACACACAAACCCAAATGAGGAAGGGGATACTCGAATACTGTATCCTCTCTGTTATCTCGCGGGGCGAGATATACGCCTCCGATATTATCAGCGAGCTCAAAAAAGCCCGGCTCCTGGTAGTAGAGGGTACTTTATACCCTTTGTTAACCCGCTTAAAAAACAACGGGCTTCTGAGCTATAACTGGGTCGAATCGACCTCCGGCCCCCCAAGGAAATATTATCAGCTTACACCTGCCGGTACCGAAGTCCTCAGACATCTTGACAAAACGTGGGAAGAACTGGTTTACGCGGTAACAACCTCAATAAATGGCGCTTAAATTAAGTTGTACGTTATAAGTTGTAAGTAATAAGTTCCCGACAAAAAGTATAAAGAAATAATTAAAAAAAATCGCTGAAAGCCAATAGCCAACACCTATAAAGCATCCAGCCATAAAAAAATAAAAAGCCATGAATAAAACCATTATCATCAACATAAACGGCATCGTCTTCCACATTGAAGAAGACGCCTACGAGGTACTCAGAAGTTATATGACAAGCGTAAAACGCCATTTCGCCTATTCCCCGGACAGCGACGAAATTGTCATGGATATTGAAAACCGCCTGGCAGAAATGTTCACCGAGCGGCTGGCCGATCAAAACAAGCAGGTCATTGTACTCCAGGATGTACAGGATATTACCGTCCGGATGGGAAGTGCAAAAGATTTTGAGTCCCAGGATGACGGGGAAGAATACGATACCCAACGGATAAAAACAGACCGTAAATTGTACAGAGACATGGACGATCGTTTCATAGGGGGCGTATGCGCAGGCATCGGTCACTATTTTGATATGGAAGTCAAGTGGGTACGTTTAATAACACTCTTTATCACGCTACTATGGGGTACCGGACTCATTGTTTATATTATCCTCTGGATCGTTCTTCCCAAAGCAGAAACCCGTGCCGAAAAAATGGCAATGAGAGGTGAGCCCATCAATCTTCAGAACTTTAAGAAAAACTTCGATGAAGAGCTCGAAGCTCTTAAGTATAACGTTAAGCCAGGCCTGGATAAAACGGGCGACTTTCTGAGGGAAGCCGGAGAACATACAGGTAACTTCGTTGTAAAAGCATTGAACATTATAATAAAAGTAGTCGGAGCCTTTGTCATCTTTATATGCGCCCTCACGCTCTTTTCTATGGTAATGGCTTTACTTTTCGTCCTCGGGTTCTTGAACAACGGCGAGCTGCAGACCTTCCCTTTCAACATTATTAATACCGAATACCAGTCGCCTCTGTATTTCAGCGCCTTCATTTTGGTGGTCATCCCCCTCATTGCTTTGATCCTTTTTGGCATGCGCGTAATTTTTAACCGCAAGGTAGCGGGCCGTACCACTTCCTTTGCCTTGCTGATCATCTGGCTAACCGGCCTCGGCATGGCCGTTTTCTATGGTTCTAAAGTTGGGGCTGAATTCAGGGAAGAAGCCAAAATTGAGCAAAAATCAGACATTAAGGCATTCCCTGTATATCATCTTAAGCTTAACACCGGAAGGTTTTTCACCAAAGAAGACAGTCTGCAATACGGAATTACCCCTAAATGGAATAAAGGCACGATCAAGCTCTCTAACGATTTTGGAGAAATGAACCTCTTTATCGAAAGAAGCAACGATGGAAAAAGCTCTCTGATAAAAGAGTTCAGCTCAAGAGGAAGAGACCTTGAACAAGCACTTCAAAATGCACAGAAAAGCGGCTATCGCTTTGTTCAGACCGATTCAATACTCGAGCTCGACAAATACTTATATTTTACCGGCAGAGAACCCTTCCGCGATCAGGAGCTTAACGTTACATTCAAAGTACCGGTAAATACCCGGCTCATTATAGACGGCGAATTAAACCAGCACCTTCATAATTATAATTTAAGAGATTGTCTGCCCGAAAACGCTCCCTGGGAAACTCCTTCAGAATGGATCATGACTTCCGAAGGACTGAAATGTGCAATCGACAGCTTACAGCTTAAAAGGCAGACTTTTTAAAAAAAAGAGATTTAGCTGTAACCTTACCATAATTACCTGCGTCATATTAGCGGATTAAGAAAAAAGATATAAATCACTAAAAATTAAAATCTATCCTGAAAAGGGTCATTAACGGCCCTTACAGGATAGTTACGTCCCTAAAAAACGCAAACACACACAATGAAAGCTACGTAGGAACCAAAACGTCTCTGATAGCAGGCAGGTGCAGCCCGAAAAGAGCTGGATTTTATCCTGTAAAAAATCCAAAAATAGCTTAAAAATAGCAGTCACTTAACAGTCACCTCAGTCGCACCTCGTTCGCACTTTGTTCGCATGAAATGCGATTAAAGTGAAGTTCAGGTCACACTTAGATGAAGCTTAGCTCTGAATTATTTTCACATCTTTTTGGAGCAGTAATTGGATAACACCAGAACTGCAAGTGGGGTATAATATCAAAAAAGCCCGGACTTGCGATCCGGGCTCTATTCAGCTATTATATTTAAATTATGGTTTCTTCTATGAGCATCCTCCCTGCGTACCGCAGTTCAGACATTTGTAGCAGGTGCCTGAGCGGACCATGATATGACCGCAATTGGTACAGGCTGGTGCATCCGACTGGGCGCCTCCCGAGATATCCAATACAGGTTTATATACTTTATCAGCTTTTACCTTTTCCACAGGAGCTTCAGCAAAGGTGTTTTCGTAAGAATTTACATCTTCGTCGGGTAACTGCGGGTTTCCTAACACTGCATTCTGCTCAGTAACCACATGTACCAAATCTGTACGGTCGAGATACTCGTATCCAAGCAGCCTGAAGATATAATCGATGATAGAAGTTGCACTCTTGATATTTTCATGCCCTGATACCATTCCCGACGGTTCAAAGCGGGTAAAGACGAACTTATCAACGAACTCTTCAAGAGGCACTCCATATTGAAGCCCTACAGAAACGGCAATGGCAAAACAGTTCATCAATGATCTGAAGGTTGCACCTTCTTTATGCATATCAACGAAGATCTCACCAAGTGTTCCGTCTTCGTATTGCCCGGTACGAACATAAATGGTTTGTCCGCCCACGGCCGCCTTCTGGGTAAAACCGCCGCGTTTGGCAGGTAAAACTTTCCGTTGCACAACGGAAGAAAGCTGGCGTTTGAAAGTCGTGTCAGTTGATTTTTCAATGATAGCACGGGCGGCTTCCAGTACCTGTTCGGGGGTAAGATCGCTTAATTTAACGTTGGCAGCTTCGCCAAGTACCTCTTCAACACTGTCGAGAGAATCTTCTTCCTTGCTGGAAGATTTGGTAGAAAGCGGCTGCGACAACTTACACCCGTCGCGGTAAAGCGCATTGGCTTTCAGCCCGAGTTTCCATGAGAGTGCATAGCAATCTTTAATCTCTTCGATCGTTGCTTCGTTCGGAAGATTGATGGTTTTAGAAATTGCCCCCGAAAGGAAAGGCTGTGCAGCCGACATCATTTTAATGTGTCCATGTGCGTGGATATAGCGCTGGCCCTTTAATCCGCACCTGTTGGCACAATCAAAAATAGGGTAATGGGCTTCCTTAAGATAAGGGGCACCTTCAACGGTCATTGCACCGCAAACAAATTCGTTTGCTTCGGCAATTTGCTGGCGGTTAAAACCTAAAGCGCGTAACAGGTTAAAATCAGGAGCGTTGTATTTTTCGGGCTTAAAGCCCAGGCGTTTGAGGCAATCTTCGCCCAACGTCCACTGGTTAAACACAAAGCCGATCTCAAAAGCCGAAATAACTGCTTTATCGAGTTTTTCAATCTCAGACTGTTTAAAGCCTTTATCAATTAATGTATCGAAATTGATGTGAGGGGCACCTTTTAAGGTAGCGGCTCCTTTTGCGTAATTAACAATCGTTTCAATCTCATGTTCATTATACTTAAGGTTCCTGAGCGCAGCAGGCACTGCCTGGTTAATAATTTTAAAATATCCGCCGCCCGAAAGCTTTTTAAATTTCACAAGGGCAAAGTCGGGCTCAATACCGGTAGTATCGCAATCCATTACCAGGCCGATCGTCCCGGTTGGGGCGATAACGGTGGTCTGAGCATTGCGGTAACCATATTTTTCGCCCATTTCCACTGCCTTATCCCATGAATTGCAGGCAGCAGAGAGAAGATAATCAGGGCAGTATTTCTGATCGATTCCCGGAGGCGCAATTTCAAGGCCTTCGTAGTTCCCTGTAGAGTTATATGCAGCAAAGCGATGGTTACGCATCACCCGGAGCATGTGCTGTTTGTTTTCTTTATAACGTTTGAAAGCCCCTAATTCTCTGGCCATTTCCGCTGATGTAGCATATGCAGTACCGGTCATTACAGCCGTAATGGCCCCTCCAATGGCGCGGGCTTTATCACTGTCGTATGGAATACCGGCCACCATCAGCATAGAGCCGAGGTTGGCGTACCCGAGGCCTAAAGTGCGGTAATCGTAGGAAAGCTGAGCTACTTCCTTTGAAGGGAACTGCGCCATCAATACAGATATTTCAAGCACAACAGTCCAGATGCGGCAGGCATGCTCAAAACCCTTTACATCAAATATCAGGGTATCGGGATTAAAGAAATGCGCCAGGTTAACAGATGCCAGGTTACAGGCGGTGTTGTCCAGGAACATATATTCTGAGCAGGGGTTAGACGCATTGATGCGCCCTCCTTCAGGGCAGGTGTGCCATTCGTTGATCGTTGTATCATACTGAACTCCGGGATCGGCACACGCCCAGGCTGCAAAGGAAATATCCTGCCAGAGCTTTTCTGAAGAAATAGATTTAAGGGTCCTTCCGTCGGTACGAGAGATGAGGTCCCATGCCTTACCGCCTTCAAGTGCCTTAAAGAAAGCATTGGGAATGCGGACGGAGTTATTTGAGTTTTGCCCGGCAACGGTTCTGTAAGCTTCGCCTTCATAATCAGAAGAATAACCAGCAGCAATGAGGGCGGCAACTTTGCGTTCTTCTTCTACTTTCCAGTTTACAAAATTTTCTATTTCGGGATGGCTGAGGTCAAGACAAACCATTTTGGCTGCACGGCGTGTAGTTCCGCCGGATTTGATGGCACCGGCTGCGCGGTCGCCTATTTTAAGGAAAGACATCAGTCCGGAAGAATAGCCCCCGCCCGAAAGCTTTTCGTTTTCCCCGCGGATAGCGGAGAAGTTGGTTCCTACACCTGAGCCGTATTTAAAAATACGGGCTTCGCGGACCCAAAGGTCCATGATGCCCCCTTCGTTCACGAGGTCGTCACTCACAGAAAGGATAAAACAGGCGTGAGGCTGCGGGCGTTCGTACGCGGAAGTAGATTTCGTAAGTTCTTCGGTATCGGGATCAACAAAATAGTGCCCCTGCGGCTTCCCTGTGATGCCGTAGGTACTGTGCAGCCCGGTATTGAACCATTGCGGCGAATTAGGGGCAGCGCGTTGCCCTACTATAGTATATACGAGTTCATCATAAAAAACATCAGCATCTTTTTTTGATGCAAAGTATCCGTAACGTTCTCCCCATTTTCTCCAGCAGTCGGCCATCCGGTGCGCTACCTGCTTAATGCTCTTTTCAGAACCTGTTGTTCCATCGGCCTGCGGCACTCCGGCTTTTCTGAAATATTTCTGTGCGAGGATGTCGGTAGCTACCTGGCTCCATGTTGAGGGTACTTCCACATCATTCATTTCAAACACGGCATCCCCTGTAGGGTTCCGGATAACGGATGAGCGTTTCTCGTAAGTGAAGAGGTCGTATACATTCACTCCCTCGCGGGTGAAATAACGCTGGAACTGCAACCCATTCGCGGTTCCCTTTGTTTTTGCTGAATTTTTGCTCATTGTGAGTTAATATTTCTTATATGTTTTTCTAATGTTTCCTGTTCTATTAGGCCCCCCAGGCAGATAACAATAATTATCAGGGGGTTTTTATCCAAATTTAACATTAAGGTAACCTCCCCTCAATTTTGGTTTTCCACATCAGGTTTGCATAACCGTGTCTGGCTGCGTAAAACATGTGTAACGGGGCTGATTTTTAACAATTTAATTTGTGGAAAACTTAAAGATATCTGTTGTTTAGCGACTGTTGTAATAATTATTTTCCTGACCGGAATCTATAGTCTCAGGATCCTGTTTCATCGGAATCATTTAAAATTTCACTCCTAAAGAAATGGTTTTAAATGCTAACGGGTACCGGTAAAACTGTTTTATATGCTGTTCCGTAAAAATGAATATGCAGTGCTGCCATGAGTTAAACGAAGATCTCTCCTTTAAAGTTTCAGGAAACTGATTAAAATTAATGCTTGTAATAACACAAAGAGGTTCATTAATCCTTCTGTCGATATCCTGCGGCAGATCTCAAAAATTCATCTATAAAACTGTTCCTCAATGGAAGATGAGAGACCGATAAAAAAGCCCGGATTGCAAGCTTTTGCAAACCGGGCTTTTACCTGCTGACTAAAGTTAAAAACTAATAGCTTAAGCCGAAAGTTTATTCAACCACAGTAACCTTGATCATATTCGTTTTGCCGCGTTTTTCAATTGGCATGGCAGCGGTGTTGATCACAACATCGCCGGGAACGATCATTTTTTCTTCTCTGAGGATGCGGTTTACATCGCTGATCGTCCTGTCGGTACTTTCAGATTTATCGTAATAAAACCCTCTTACACCCCAAAGCAGGCTTAAGGTGCCAAGCAATGTTTTATTGTTGGTAAAAATATACGTAGTGGCTTTCGGGCGGTGACTGGATATTTCAAAAGCAGTATATCCCGAAGAGGTCATTGATATAATACCGGCTGCATTTGTTTTTTCCGAGAGATAAACTGCAGACCCGCATACGGCATCAGACATATAGCTTGGAGAGGCAGGATCAAGTACCTTGGGAGTATAAAACGGATAAGCCGTTTCTTCTATATTCTTGATGATCTTGCTCATTGTTTCGATAACAATTACCGGAAATTCTCCTACCGAAGTTTCACCGCTCAGCATCACTGCATCGGCGCCGTCAAGCACAGAGTTTGCAACGTCGTTCACCTCAGCACGTGTAGGGCGGGGGGTAGTGATCATGCTTTCGAGCATCTGGGTAGCAATGATAACAGGCTTTGAAGCTTCGCGGCATTTGCGAACGATCATTTTCTGTAATACAGGCACCTCTTCCATTGGCATTTCAACGCCCAGGTCTCCGCGGGCAACCATTACCCCGTCGGTAGCCCTGATGATTTCGTCTATATTGTCTATCGCTTCCGGTTTCTCAATTTTCGCCATTACCCTGGCGCTTTTCCCGCTGCGGTTAATAATGCGTTTCAGGTCGATAATATCTTCTCCTGTACGTACAAACGAAAGGCCTATCCATTCCACATCATTCGCCAGTGCGAATTCGAGGTTGCTCAGGTCGTCTTCGGTCAGGCTGGGGATAGAAATCTTGGTATTGGGTAAGTTTACCCCTTTGCGTGAGGTAAGGATACCTCCATGAACCACTTCACAGCTAACGGTGTCTTTATTATTCGTTTCTAACACCCTCAACTGCAGCTTTCCGTCGTCGAGCAGGATAATTTCACCAGATCTCACGTCCCTTGGGAAATTCGAATAGGTAATGTAGATCTGCTCTTCATTGCCTATCATTTCGGTGGTGGTAATATCGATATGGTTTCCATTAACCAATTTGATCCCGCCGTCTTTCACCATTCCGATACGGATCTTAGGGCCCTGAAGATCGGCAAGGATGCCTACATGGATCTTATATTTCTGGTTGATATCCCTGATAGTTTCTATGACCTTCAAATGGTCTGCCTGGCTGCCGTGCGAAAAATTCAGGCGGCAAACATTAACACCTACCTTGATCATGCTAAGCAATGTTTCCTTGCTGGCCGAGGCAGGGCCCAGTGTTGCAACTATCTTTGTACGTTTGTGAATTTGTCTCATCTTAACCTTCTAAAATATGGTAATATATATTTGTGTACTTAATACACCTTTAATTAATTGTGCTAAAATATAAGATTTTCTTTAGATTTTAATTTAACCGGATTAACTTCAGCAGCTACTACAACCTCCGGAATCCTGTTTAATCCTGTTAATAAGCCCTCTGTTTCTTCTTCATCAAGGAAATTCCTTATCAGGATAAAATAATCTACCTTTTTCATTTCGGGAATCAAATATCCTTCTGTACCTTTATTTGCTAACAGGAAAAAATCTGTTTCGGTTTCAGGTATCCGGTAATGGTACCTTGAAAAATAAACAGGCTCGCCTGCAGATGTTAACTGAAGGGGCAATTCTGAAATACGAACAAAATCAATTGTAAGTTGCCTGTTGATTTTGAAACATAACAAATAATCTTTCAGAGGAGAGGTTATTGCTATCAAAACAAAATCGAGGTCTGGTTCGTATTTTAGTGTAAGCCGGTTCAAAATACAATAAACGGCACGAAGGTACAAAAGAATACGAATTGTTGATGCATGTTATTCATTTTTAACCAAAAACAAAAAGGTTTGATATTTATCAGAATTTATTTTTCTTTGCACAGAATTTTTAACCATTAAAATATAAAAATTATGTCTGATATCGCTTCAAGAGTAAAAGCAATTATCGTTGAAAAATTAGGTGTAGATGAGAGTGAAGTGACACCTGAAGCATCCTTTACAAATGACTTAGGTGCAGACTCTTTGGACACTGTAGAATTGATTATGGAGTTAGAGAAAGAGTTCAACGTTGCTATACCTGATGACCAGGCTGAGACCATCGGTACAGTTGGCCAGGCTATCGCTTATTTAGAAAAAAATGTAAAGTAAATCACGCTGCCACACTATAAATGGAGCTAAAAAGAGTTGTAGTAACAGGACTTGGTGCGCTTACCCCAATCGGAAATACCGTCACAGAATATTGGAACGGCCTTATCAATGGGGTAAGCGGTGCTGCTCCGATTACAAGGTTTGATGCTACTTACTTTAAAACTAAGTTTGCCTGTGAAGTCAAAAACTTCAAGCCTGAAGATTTCCTCGACAAAAAAGAAGTAAGAAAATTAGACCCCTTTGTGCAATATGCGCTGGTATCAACCGATGAAGCTGTGATAGACTCAGGGCTTGATTTCGAAAAATCTGATACCAACCGTATCGGTGTAATATGGGGATCAGGAATCGGAGGACTGAAAACTTTCTTCGATGAAGTAAGTAATTTTGCAAAGGGTGATGGCACTCCGCGCTATAATCCCTTCTTCATTCCGAAAATGATTCTCGACATCGCTCCCGGTCATATCTCAATAAAATACGGCCTCAGGGGTCCTAACTTTTCTACAGTTTCTGCGTGTGCTTCATCTACAAATGCCCTGATTGATGCATTTAATTACCTCCGCCTGGGAATGGCTGATGTAATTATTTCAGGAGGATCAGAAGCGATCATCAATGAAGCCGGTATGGGTGGTTTTAATGCTATGCATGCTCTTTCTACACGTAATGAAGATCCGGCTACCGCTTCAAGGCCTTTTGATAAAGACCGCGACGGTTTTGTAGCCGGCGAAGGAGCAGGAACCATCATCCTGGAAGAGTTAGAACATGCTAAAGCACGCGGGGCAAAGATCTATGCTGAAATTATAGGTGGCGGAATGAGTGCTGATGCGAACCATATTACAGCTCCTCATCCGGAAGGCCTGGGAGCTAAACTGGTAATGACGAATGCACTGAAAGATGCCGGGTTGCGCACCTCGGATATTGATTATATCAATGTTCATGGTACTTCAACTCCTCTGGGTGATCTCAGTGAATCAAAAGCAATTATTGATTTATTTGGGGAAGATGCTTTCCAATTGAATATCAGCTCTACCAAGTCTATGACAGGTCATTTACTTGGAGCAGCAGGTGCAGTTGAAGGTATTGCCGCCATACTTGCCGTAAAAAATAATATTGTTCCTCCTACTATTAATCATTTTACTGACGATCCGGAAATTAATCCCCGTCTCAATCTTACTTTTAACACCGCTCAGGAGCGCCTCGTAAGAGCCGCCCAGAGTAATACATTTGGTTTTGGCGGCCATAATGCTTCTGTGATTTTCAAAAAATACGAAGGATAAAAAAAGAGTTGGGAGAGTTCAGTTGAAGGTTAACTTTTAAATGCTATTCGCTTTAACCGGATATTTTAGCTAAAAAAAACAAAAAGCGGCAATAAGTTTAACTGTAACAATTTATGAATACTGTCCCTGTTTCCAACTCTTTATCTTTGATTCTTCTGTAAACATGCCTTTCTCAACAATTTATAAACTTTATTTCTCCCCGAAGCGAAAGTATATAAACTTATTAAGGAACCTTCTTGGCTTTGTCCCGGGGAATGTGAATCTCTACCGTATGGCTTTCAGGCATCGTTCGGTGGCAATTATCCTGAAAAACGGGACCAAAAACAGTAATGAACGCCTTGAGTTTCTGGGCGACGCAGTTCTGGGATCCGTGATCGCTGATGAACTTTTTAAACTTTATCCTTACCGGACTGAGGGTTTTCTTACCGAAATGCGTTCTAAAATTGTAAGCCGGGTTAACCTCAATCAACTGGCAAGAAAGCTGGGCCTGAACGAATTGATTGAATACGATAACCGCATAGTCAACTTCCCTACTAAACAAAGTTCGCTGCTTGGAGATGCTTTTGAAGCGCTTGTTGGTGCTATATATCTTGATAAGGGATATGATTTTACAAAAAATTTCATTATCAGCCGGATTATTAAGCCCCATATTGACATTCTTATGCTCGAAAAGACAGAGGCTAACTTTAAAAGTAAGCTGATCGAGTGGTGCCAGCGTCATGGAAAAGACATTCTTTTCGAACTGGCGGAGAACGGAGAAGGCGAAAGTTCTAAATTATTTACCATTCACGTGCTTATCGACGGCGAAAGTAAAGGCATCGGGCGGGATTATAACAAGAAAAACGCTGAAAAACTAGCCGCTGAAAAGGCTTGCGAAATGCTCGGACTGTGAGTTAGTTGAAAGTTGAAAGTTGATAGTCTGGGTGGTAAAGTTGATGGACTTTATACTTTACCCCTGTCGCAAGGCTTTTAACTTTAAACTTAACGCCCGAGATCTGCAACTTTATACTCTAGCGCCCAGACTTTAAACTTTCCACTTTTAACTTTAAACTCCTCTTACTTCCCTTCCTTCGCCTTCTTTTTGAAAAATCCTCTTAATAAGAAATTG
>JAATFW010000052.1 GCA_015654985.1 Sphingobacteriales bacterium
AAAATAAGCATAAAAAATGAGTTTAATCACTATTTTGATAGAATAATTTCCTGTACGGTATAGCCGGGGCCAATGCGCCGGGGAAGTTATACGAATAAAAGATGCTGATAATATAGGGGGAAATATTTTATAGATATTTGGTTATTTCCGCTAAAGGCTATTATGGAAACAAATAATAGTGCTGTACATTGTACTGTTTTCATGAATACAATGCAGCACTATTAAAGTAGTTTGTGGATTCGCAAAATAAGCGTTTCTCTTATCTTGCAAGGATGTAGAACCTGTGATCGCAACTGGTACACTGGTACTGTCGCAATGGCATCCAGAAAAGAAGTTTGTCGGCAAGTTTCCCGTTAGGGATGCGGGAATCAGTATAAGCATTACATTTCGGGCATAGGTGTAGCGGACTACTATGTGCACCTGTATTTAAGCCCGTTCCAGCTGTGTTAAATCCTGATATTGCACTCATAGTTTTATTTTTTTATAAAAGTAAGAATAATTTTGATAAAAATATCAATACAAGGAAATAATTAATAAAAATTTAACACTAAAATGTAATTTCCTTTGAAATTATTCCAACAAAGCCTTACTCAAATATGACAAAGATCATTTTACTAATCGCCCCCCTGCTTTATCATGCTTAGTTGCATTTGTATAACCATCTTATCAAAGGCTTTCTTTAAACATCACATAGTTAAAAATTCTATCAGGTTCTGATGCAGAATTCCCCCAGATCCTTCGCCGGTAACTATATCATTCAGATATATCTACCTTTTGTGACTTGAGATACTTACTGATATTACTTGCAGAGAACAAGCTCCCTGTGTTATTAGCAAGATACATCACTAAATTCTCCAGAAATGATACATTGCGTATATTTTCGCGTGCCACCACATCTTTCAGCAGAATCGTTGAATAAACATTCCGGAGATACTCGTAAGGCAGGTCATCCTGCAAACCAATATAAGAAAGAAACGGCATCCCTCCATAACGAAGATATTGCAATACGGAACTGAAGTTATTGTCCAGTTGATGAAATTCCAAAAACTCGCGGTAGCTCAGGCTATGTATATCAAATGTAATATACCTGCCAGAAAGGTGAGTAGCCAATTCTCCCGAAGGCATCTCGTAACTCGTCTTAAATTCTGTCAAACAAAAAACTTCCATTTACTTTTTGAACAACGCTGAAAGTTCATCACTGATGCCTTCATTTCTGCATCATTCGGATGAGCGAAAAATCTATTTTCAAGACTGTCGAGATCGTCAAGAAAAAACAGTGTCGTACAGATTCTTTAAATGAAATAATTCTAAAACATTTTTCCAAAACTGTTTTCCTAATGACATTTGGGCCGCTGGATAACCGGCCGGTACGTCCTCACTAACACGTCAAGGAATATTATAACATCACCAGTTAAAACCCGCTGTCGTCAAGCGCGAAAGTATTCTTACGGTCCTTCCATTTCCCTCTCGTAAAATCCGGAAACTCCTGCGGCATATTCCCTTCGGCGATCGACTTTGCCGATAAAGGGCTGATCACGCTCATGGTCACCGAGTCATAGACATCGATGGGCGTCTGCCGCTTCTGTTTTACCGATTCCACGAAAGCGTTGAACACGAACCAGTCCATTCCGCCATGCCCGGCACCAGTCGCCTGGCTTTCATATTTTTTCCAGAGCGGATGATCGTACTTATCGAACCATTCCTTTGCAGGGTCCCACTGATCATGCTGTTTCGACTGATGTTCGATATATACCGATTTCGCCACGTCCATCCAGATACCCTTTGTCCCCTGCACCCTGAAACCGATCGAATAAGGCCGCGGCAAATGCGTATCGTGGGTGATCAGCACCGTTTCGCCGTTCGCGCAATTCAGCTGGGTAGTTACCACGTCGCCGTTTTTGTACCCTATCTTTGCGTTCTTATGACCGGGTGACTGTTCTTCCACATAGGCCGCCAGGCCTCTGGCCTTCGAGCTGAACGATACCAGGTTGGTAAAACGGTTCCCCCGGTTAATACTGGCATACTGCAGCACCGGGCCCGCACCATGCGTCGGGTACAGGTCGCCGTCCTGTTTGATGTTGAACTCCGTCCGCCACTGGGCTTCGCTCATAGCCTGCGGGCCGTATTCCACACCGCCGCCGTAAGGCTGTTTCCCGTTATTGAACAGCACCTGCCGCAGATCGTGCTGATAACCGCCTTCCAGGTGTAACAGCTCGCCGAAAAGTCCCTGCCGTACCATGTTCAGCGCCGCCATCACATCGCGGCGGTAGCATACATTTTCCAGGGTCATATAAGGCACTCCCGTTTCCTCCGAAACGTTTACAATATCCCAGTGCTCCTGTACCGTCAGACCGGCGATCACCTCGCAGCCCACATACTTTCCCGCCCGCATTGCATTCACCGCCTGTTCGCGATGGAACTGCCAGGGCGTCGAAATGATCACCCCGTCGATATCCTTGCGCTCCAGCAGTTTTTTATACGCATCGGTACCTCCCGTATATTCCTTCGGGAACGGTTTTCCGGCTTTCCTGATCTGCTGCCGGCAGGCCGCCAGCGAGCTTTCCTGCGTATCGCATATTGCCACAATTTCAACATCATCGCGCAACAGCCCTTCGCTGATATGATTCCGGCCTCTTAATCCCACGCCGATATAACCTAACTTCACTTTTTGCAAATTACCCGCAAACAGCGCACTGGAATTCAATATGGCAAATCCCGCTGCTGCTACAGCCCCCTGTTTGATAAACTCTCTTCGTTGCATGATAAATTAACCTCTATTTTTTTGATAAACCTTAACGTAGTCGACAATGAACTTCGAAGGCAGATGTTCTTCCGGGATTTGTTCTCCTCCCTGTCCGAGCGCAACATTGAGCAACAGATAGAAATTTTCATGAAACGGATTATTGCCGCGATGCGCGTTCACCGTTTCCTTTAAATTGATCGTGTTGAGTTCAAATCCGTCCACGGAGATCACCATCTTATCCTCATCCCATTCCAGTTGCCATTCATGGAACCTGTTGGCCCAATTACTGTCTCCCAGACTATCCAGCGGCCACTTTGCGGCATCCCATTTACCTCCTTTCTGACCTTCCCAGGCTGCATTTGCCAATAATTTGCCCCGGTAGTACTCCATAATATCCACTTCGCCGCAGGCAGGCCATTTTACCGGCCCCCGGTTCACGCCCAGCATCCAGAACGCAGGCCACATCCCTTTCCTGACATCAATTTTTCCTCTCATCAGCACCCTGCCGAACTTAAGATCATATTTCCCTTTGGTGATCAGGCAGGCCGAGGTATATTCCGCATATTCGCGGTTATACACCCAGTTGGTGCTCTGCGGGTCATGCTGAGGATTTTTCTTCCGTTCCTTTTTGGCTTCAATTACCAGAAAGCCATCTTTGCAGAAAGCGTTTTCCGGCTGGTACCATTGCGGTTCCCTGTTGCGCACAAACCCCACTTCATAGTCCCATTTTTGCGGATCAGGCGCGCCGTCGCGGTCAAAATTGTCCTCCCAGACCAGCTTGTACGCTCCGGGTTGTTTTTGCTGCGCAAGTGCAGCCCGGTTGCCCGTCATGCAAAGACAGGCGGCCCAAAGCAATATACTATATTTCTTCATTCTCATTTAGTTGTTTTTTTGTAATACCCGGCCGCCTCTGTACAGCCGGGTATGTATGTGTGTACTATGTTATTAATCCGCGTAAACAGACCCTTTAATTTACCCCATCCCGGATCAGGTCAGTACTTAAGTGCCGGTTTCTGTACTTCTGTTTAATAAACCCAACCCGGTGTGGGAGTTAAATTTCTATTTAACTCTATTTCTGCTTTAGGTACCGGCCACGTATACCATTGGTCGCCGATCCATTCGTAGGTAGTCCCTCCGGTATTTTCGGTTCCTTCCCATACGTGCTTTGCAAACTTTTCAGAAAACTTGGTGTCCTTCAACGTCTTCCATCTCATCTCATCAAAGAAATTGATACCTTCTCCAATAAGTTCACGGCGACGCTCATCACGCACGTAATTCCGGGCTGTATTTTTGTCTGCAAATGACGTTGCCATGGTTGGCATTCCCACCCGGTCTCTCACTTGCTTAACTTTCGCCATAGCACCCGGGAGGTCTCCCTGTTCCACCAATGCTTCTGCCCACATCAGCAGGACGTCTGCGTAACGGATAATGGGCTCATCAACAGGGTTTTGTTCCCTGCGCGCGTACTCTAAACCCTCTCCGACAAACTTGCGGTGAATATACTTAAACTCTGCCTGGGCATTACAACTGCCGGAAGTGTAATACCCGGCGGGTAGATTACGGTTCAGGTTCGGTTCGGCGTTTGTTTGATCAGCGTAGTATTTACCCGTTACCGGGAACCGGTAGGTGTACGTGGCTGCCGCAGTTGAGTTGCTGTTGACACCGTTGAAATTCGAGTATGGCGTTACGACGTTATAGCCCAGACGGGGGTCTCTGTTTTGATAGGCTGTCTTTAGTCTTGCCTCATTGCCTTCGGCAAGATACAATTCCTGTGCACCAGAGCTCAGTTTGGCTAATTCGTTGTTGATGGCTTTGGTAATTGTTGAATGAACTTCCATGCCGTTGACTTTTTGATCGCGGAGGAAGAGTACTTTCCGGTTGGCTGTACTGCCGGCACTCAGCGACTCCCACTGCGGGAAATATTCTGACCAGCTAAAAGGCTTTACCGTATTGGCATCCACTATCACTTCATAGAGGTCCACCAGGGCGGGCGCAACCTGCAGATCTGTCCAGCATCCTCTGCTGTCCAGAGCTCCTTGCTGAAACGCGGCACAGTATTTCTGAAGGGCCGTACCATATCCCGTAGGTTCTTCGATATACTGCACGCTAAGGATCATTTCCTCGCAGCGTTCATTGGCAACTTTGAATAGTTGTCTATAGTCATGGAATAGCTTATAACCACATTCTCCTACTTTAGCGAAGTCTGCGGTGGCTTTCTCATATTGATTGGTCAGAAGATAGGCCCTTCCCCTAAAAGCATATGCCGCGCCTTTACTGACACGTCCTTCGCCCTGAATCTGGTTATTTGGCAAGGAAGGTTCGTTGACAGCATCGGTGAGGTCCTGAATGATCAGAGCCCATACTTCCGACTCCGGACTCTGTCCTTTGTTTGCTTCTGAGGGATCTATAGGCTCGGTATAGACCGGCACACCCAGGCCTTCACGTCCATAAAGCTCATTGAGGCGCATATAGAAGAATGCACGCAGAACCTTGCATTCTGCTACCAGACGGTTTTTCTTTTCCTGGTCAATAGGTGCATTAGGAATGTTCGCTATGGCATCATTGGCCCTGTGAATACCATCGTAGCACCACTTCCAGTGGTATGAAAAGTAAGTATTGCCCGGGTTTACCGCACTGGAGAATAAGTTGCCCAGATTGTATTCACCCTGCCCGGTCATACCAAAGGCCTCATAGCCGTAGTAACCAATATTCGCGTTGGCCCCAATGAGCCCGGCACTATAAACGGGCCTCTGTAATGAATAATATACTCCGATAACCCCCTGATCGACGAGGCCTTCCGTGGTCCACATCGTGCCAGAGGAAATCCTGTTATTCGGCGAAAGTTCCAGTATCTTATTGCAAGCCGACATGCCAACAAATAAAACAACTGCTAATGAGCATAGTATATTCGTATGAAATCCTTTTTTCATAGTATTTATATTTTACGATTAGAAAGTAACGTTCACACCTGCTGAGAACAATCTCGCCAGCGGGTAAACGATCAATGAACTGCCCAGTTCGGGATCCACTCCCTCAAAATCTTTGTGTTTGATGGTCAGAAGGTTCTCTCCAGATGCAAAGATCCTGAAATTAGCCATTTTGACCCGATTGATCCATTTTTTTGGCAACGTATATCCTATCTGCAGGGACCTTAACTTAATGTAAGAACTGTTATACAAATAGAAAGTATTTGTTACCATTGATGAGCTGGCCGATAGTAACCTCGGATATTTTCCATTGATGTTAGCATCAGGATCCGACGCCGGGTCGTAATTATCATAATTATTCAGTGCCTCCGTGGCATTATAAAAATAATATCTGGTCCAGGCGTCGGCAGGTACTACATCTCCGGTATTCGATAAGATAGAGCTGTTTACTCCGCGGCCTTCTATATAATGGTATGATCCCAAACGGCCATCCCAGATCATATTGACATCAAAGTTCTTCCAGGCAGCATTCAGGTTTACCCCGAATATGAAACGAGGGGTCGAAGATTTACCGGTGAACTCACGATCATCATCGTTGCCGTATCTGCCATCGCCGTTGGCGTCTGCCATGATCATCTGACCATACCATATATTTGCCGCATTAGGGCCTACTGTATT
>JAATFW010000285.1 GCA_015654985.1 Sphingobacteriales bacterium
AAGATTGCTTGAAGTTCCTTTCCAGTGTACGAACCGTCGCATGAGCCGCCGCCGCTACCTGGCTTACCGGCACGGTGCCGTTTGCTTCTCTCATAGCAACTCCTGCTTTGAACAGCATACTGCTGGTAGCAACCCGCGACCGCGTTTTCAAGAAATATTGCTTTAGCTCTGCCAGCGCTTCATCTATCTTACCAGTAAGAATCCAGTTATTTAATGTAGATTGAAGCCGGGCGACAGGATGCTCGAATATGCGCACTCCGTCTTTACCGGACGGTAGTCCGAGCAAATCGAACACTGCCCAGGGAAAGCACCTGATACCAATGATCTCTAAACGGTTTTGCGTGTAAAAAATAACGGGCTGATTGAGCAGCCCCATCATAAATGGTGATGGCAATGGCTGCAGGCTTCCATTGTAAGAAGTGCTGCAGCCGCCTCCGAAATGAAAAATAATTTCAGCGTAACCATCAGGTTGTACCTCAAAACCCGATTGCAGTTCTCCAAAGTCACCTCTGTTGTACCAAAAGCATTTTATGGTATCCCGTAGTTCTTCCGGAGATTCAAATTCCTGGTGCTGCATTTTGCACAAAGATAGCTATTTGAGTGTATTTTAGCGCAATGCCGACGGTACAGAGATCTGCACCTGGTCAGCTGGTGTTAAATTAAGCAGAATAAAATGAGATTAATGCTTTTTGTATTAATCTCATTTTATTCTATGGAAGCGTGGGAATTTATTAATTTTTTAGGTGTGCGGCTGGTTACAATTCCTGCGCTGTGGGCCGGAACAGGATTTCGTTGATATCGACATCCTCCGGCTGGCTCATGGCAAACGCCACGGTCCTGGCGAATGAATCAGCCGGGATAGCGACCTCTTTGTAAAACTTTTGTATGTTCTCTGCCACATCCTTTTCGCTGATGCTGAATGGCAGTTCCGTATCCACAGCGCCGGGCGAAATGATGGTGGTGCGGAGGTTGTATGGTTTTACTTCCTGGCGCAAGCCTTCTGAGATCACGCGGACCGCATGCTTGGTGGCGGAATAAACCGCGCCGCCCGGCCGCACTTTGTGACCGGCCACCGAGGACACGTTGATAATATGCCCGGATCTTTGTGCTTTCATATAAGGCAGCACCGCGGCGATCCCATACAGCACCCCTTTGATGTTGACATCGATCATCTGGTCCCATTCATCGATACGCAGCCTTTCCAGCGGAGATTGCGGCATCAGGCCTGCGTTATTGATGATCACATCAATGCGGCCAAACTGGTTCACTGCTTCGTCTACCAGTTTTTTTACCTGAGCGGCATCGGTTACATCGGTGGTGATGGCCAATGCCCGGCCGCCTTTGGCCGTGATTTCGACAGCTAAAGCTGCGATACGTTCGGCACGTCTGGCGCCCAATACCACGATAGCACCCTGTTCAGCCAGCGATTTTGCTGCCGCTTCGCCCAGCCCGCTGCTGGCGCCGGTGATGACTACTACTTTTCCTTCAATATTGTTATTCATCTTATATATATTTTTTATTTAAACAATCTGTTTGCTGATCAGAGGCCGGTCATTTTCTCTACACTCTCCGGATAGCGGTTGCCGGCTACTTTGATTTGAGAGGCAGCATTTTCGATTTGCTCTAAATCGTCTGCCGTCAATTCAATAGTTGCCGCGCCGATGTTTTCTTTAACGCGGTCCAGTTTAGTTGTACCAGGGATCGGGATTATCCATGGCTTTTGAGCCAGCAGCCACCCCAAAGCGATCTGTGCCGTAGTGGCACCCTTTGCTGCTGCAACTTTGTCCAGCAGTTCTACCAGGGCGAGGTTCGCCTTCATCGCGTCTGGCTGAAACCGCGGGTTGTTGCTGCGAAAGTCATGGCTTTCAAATTTGGTATCGGCGGATATTTTCCCGGTGAGGAAACCCCTGCCCAGCGGGCTGAAAGGGACGAAGCCAATGCCAAGTTCTTCCAGTGCCGGAATCGCCTCTTCTTCGGGCTTCCTTGTCCATAGGGAATATTCGCTCTGCAACGCGGTAACGGGTTGAACGGCATGTGCTTTACGGATGGTTTGCACACCTGCTTCAGAAAGGCCGAAATGTTTAACCTTACCTTCTACTATCAGATCTTTTACTGTGCCCGCAACGTCTTCTATGGGTACATTGGGGTCCACGCGGTGTTGGTAAAGCAGATCGATAACCCCGGTATTCAATCTTTTTAGCGAACTTTCTACCACCTCCCTGATATGTGCAGGCTTGCTGTTTACGCCCGCCATTTTACCATCCTGAATGTCGAAGCCAAATTTAGTGGCGATAACCACATCGTTGCGAAATGGCGCTAATGCTTCGCCTACAATTTCTTCGTTAGTATACGGTCCATACATTTCGGCAGTATCGAAGAAAGTGATACCCTGCTCAACCGCTCCCCTGAGCAATGCAATGGCATCTTTCTTTTCCATTGGATGTCCGTATGAAAAGTTTAAGCCCATACAGCCGAATCCGATGGCTGAAACCGTTAAACCGCTATTTCCTAATTGTCTTTTTTTCATTTGAATAACTTGTTTTTTTAATGGCAATGAAGCTTCGATAAGCTCTTATTCATTTGTGTTTGTAGGCGGCAGCTTATCGAGGTTTCATATGTTAACTAAATATTTCCTTTGTCAGTGAATTGAACACTGCAAAATTGCCATATGTTTTTCATTTAAGGCTTATACAGATTACGGTATTGCCTACCATTATTACTGGTATAAGCAAAGCAGGCGTTCAAAAGATCAAATCATGCCTTATCTTTGACGGGGCAATGAGCAGTATTATGGATAATATGATCAACTTCGACACCATCAGTCAGTATAATGCATTTAATAATAACGAGACGCTGCACCCACTGGTTAGTGTGGCCGATCTTTCCAAAGCGCCGCCCCGCCAACGCAGCCGGATGCGTTTTGGCTTTTATACCGTGTTTTTAAAGGATATTAAATGCGGCGACCTGCGCTATGGCTGTAATTATTATGATTATGAAGAAGGCACCCTGGTCTTCCTGGCACCGGGGCAGGTGCTTGGTGTCGAAAATGACGGCGCCTATTACCAGCCGCAGGGACGCGTACTGGTGTTTCATCCGGATCTGATCCGGGGCACCTCACTGGGCCGGCATATGGATGATTATTCTTTCTTTTCTTATGACGTGCATGAAGCGCTTCACCTTTCAGAAGGCGAGCGAAAAGTAATTTTCGATTGTTTTGCCAAGATCGGATTTGAGCTGCAGCATGCCATTGACAAACATAGCAAGACGCTGATCGTTTCGAATATCGAGCTGTTCCTAAACTACTGCGTGCGGTTTTACGACAGGCAGTTCATCACCCGCGAAGCGCCGCATAAAGGGGTACTGGAAAGGTTTGAACATTTGCTCAACACCTACTTTGAATCGGAAAAGCCGCAGGCACTAGGGTTGCCCTCTGTGGCCTGGTGCGCGGAGCAACTGAACTTGTCGGCCAACTATTTTGGCGACCTGATCAAAAAGGAAACGGGCAAGCCGGCGCAGGAATATATCCAATCAAAGGTGATGGATGTAGCCAAAGAGAGGATATTCGATACTACGAAGTCGATAAGCGAGGTGGCCTATGAGCTGGGTTTTAAATACCCGCAGCATTTTACACGTGTATTCAAGCAGCGGGTTGGTTACACACCAAATGAATACCGGTCGCTGAATTAGCTGACATACATAGCAGCGGGAAAAAGGAATGATCATCCTTGAGCTGTTAATGGGATATAATGGCTGATCTGCCATTTTTTTTCCGTATGCAGATACGAGTAAAATTCATCGGCAGTCCATTTTGTAAGATGATACCCCTGGCAGTAAGAACAGAAATAAGCTCTTCGCTGGGCAGGTTTGCCCTGACGATGTTTGACACGCCTGCCTGATCTATCTGTGTTCCGTTTGTACCCCCATTTCATTCTGAACATAACATACCGGGCTTCCAGCATGGAAGGGAAAATTGCTTTACCGGTTGCCATACATTTCTGTAACATATGCTTTGAATGGTATCAGCCCTGTAATCTTATGGATGTCCTGTAATCTTATGGATAAAGTTACAAAAACCTTATGAGGTTAAGAAGTAAAGATATAACTGTAATTCAATTTTTATACCGGATACGGAATTGCTTTGCGGTTAGTCCATGTTCCTTTTTAAAGGCCTTGTTCAGGTGACTTTCATCTGTAAAGTTCACTTCTGCTGCTATTTCACTAATATTGAGATCGCTGAATTTCAACCTGGTCTGAACGAGCTCCAATTTGTAATGCAGAATGTATTCTCTCAGGTTGCTTCCTGTCTGCGACTTAAAATACCGGTTAAGATAGTCGGATGATTTATTGAAATATGCAGCAATATTTTCAAGTTTGATCAATTCCTTGTTGTAGATGTTTTGCTGAATATACACGATGATCCCGTGAATTTTATTTTTGGGGTTAAGGGTCATGGAAGAGCTTATAACGTTATGTTCGATATTGCGTGCAATAAGGTGTAATAGTAAAAAAACGATATTTTGGATAATTATTTTCCCATATGTTTCGTTGCTGTCTTTTTCTTTGAGAAGTTGCCGGATCAATACATCAAAAATTGCCTTGTCTGTATCTGCGATCAAATTTCCTCTTACATCATGGTGATTATGAAAAATATACTCCAATTGCCTGAAAAAATCACTCATATCCATTTTTTCATTCTGGCGGGCAAAAGTCTTTGAAAAGAAGCTGGCTGTGAAATCTATAATACAAAAGACGCATGGGTTAGTTATCCTGAAGGCGTGCAAGTCTTCCGGTGTAAGCAGGAATACATCCTGCCTGCCAAATTCATACTCGTTATTGTTGATATTATGAAAACCCTTCCCTTCAAGGACATAGATCAGTTCAAAAAAATGATGCTTGTGCAATTTCCGTGCGTCTGTTTTCAGTTCTTTGACAGTAATTTCTATGTCTTTGTATATGCCGGTAGTCCTCATGCGGCAAAGGTACTGGAAAAGGACGGTTTTTTACCTGTTTATGGTCGGGCCTTATGGCTACCTTGCGGGACGGTTCCAATTTTTTAGAGGTTAAGGGACCTGTAGAATAATAATTATTGCAATGGAACAAACAGCAGTATTACCAAAGAAAGAAAGAAATCTATCCTTTGGAATTTGGGAAAGGCATGGTGCAGCGATAGTTACAGGGCTTTGCCTCCTGTTCATCATCTTTGCCTGGCAGACAGGGAAAAGAGAGATGCACAGCCTAGAAACAGGTTTTTATTTGCTGGCCTATATTATTGGGGGGTATCAGAAAGCCCGCGAAGGTCTTGAAACATTGATCAAAGAGCGGGATCTCGATGTGGATCTGCTCATGGTAGTAGCCGCTATCGGGGCTGCATCTATCGGGTACTGGATGGACGGCGCTATACTCATATTTATATTCTCTTTAAGCGGTGTGTTGGAAGGATACACGATGGAAAAAACCAACAGGGATATTAAATCCATTATGGGGCTTCGCCCGGAAGAAGCTGTAATATTAGAAAATGGCAGAGAGCGGAAAGTAAAGGTTGAAGAGCTTAAAGTTGACGATGTTATTATAGTAAGACCGGGAGAACGACTTGCCGCAGATGGAGTGATCACTGAAGGTTATTCTGCTATCAACCAGGCCCCGATAACAGGTGAAAGTATGCCCGTTGATAAAGAGCAGGGAGACGAGGTATATTCGGGAACGATTAACGGACAGGGGGCAATACAGGTAAGGGTTACAAAACCTGCCGAAGAAATGATGCTTTCCAGGATCATTCATTTGGTTCAGGAGGCTCAGAATGAGAAACCTCCAAGCCAGCAGTTCGTTGAGAAATTTGAAGGTATCTATGCAAAAGCAGTAGTGGCCGTTGCATTGATATTTATGATCGCCCCGCCCTACATGCTGGGGTGGACGTGGGACGACACGGTCTACCGGGCGATGATATTTCTTGTGGTCGCCTCCCCATGTGCTCTTGTATCCTCTATCATGCCCGCTATTTTATCAGGTATATCCAACGCTGCCAGAAACGGCGTACTATTCAAAGGCGGCGCACATCTTCAGAATATCGGAAGCGTAAAGGTTGTCGCTTTTGACAAAACCGGTACCCTTACGGCAGGCCAGCCAAAGGTTATGGATATTATACCATTTCAGGATATAAGCGATGTGGAGCTGTTAAGAACAACGGCCTCTGTGGAAACGCTTTCCGGACATCCTGTTGCAAGGGCTATCATTCAGGCTGCAGTTGATGAGAAATTAGATTTACAGCGGCCAACAGGGTTACAGGCTTTGCACGGTTTGGGTGTGAGCGGAACTATAGACGGAACAGAATATATAATTGGTAAAAGAGATATTATTAAAGATATTCAGTTATCGGAAGAACAGGCGGAGATCGTCGGGGGTCTGGAAACAAACGGAAAAACGGTCATTTATGTGGCTACCGGTCAGCAACTGCTGGGCCTGATCACTATACAGGATAACATCCGTGGATGGGCAAATAAGATTGTAAATGACCTGAAAGCAATGGGTATTAAAGTGGCCATGCTAACGGGAGATACACCGGCAACAGCCGATGCCATAGCAAAAGAAGCCGGTATTGAAATTGTGTATGCCGGACTACTTCCGGAACAGAAAGTGGAAATGGTCAAACAGCTTGAAAGTAAATATGGAAAAGTTGCAATGGTAGGTGACGGTGTAAATGATGCACCGGCATTAGCTATGGCTTCCGTTGGCATTGCGGTAGGCTCCGGAGGTACGGACGTGGCTCTGGAAACGGCTGACGTTATTTTAATGAGGGATAATATCGAAAATATACCATTTGCTATAAACCTGGGTAAAAGAACCGGAAGGGTAATCAAACAGAATATTGTCTTTGCCGTTTCGGTAGCCCTTACGCTGGTAACTTTAAATTTTATCGGAGGAATAATTAACCTGCCGGAGGGTGTTGTAGGGCATGAGGGAAGTACAGTGCTGGTAATTTTAAGCGGACTAAGATTGTTGAGGTAAAGAATGACAACATATAAAATATTCGCCTGATGTGAAATAATTGTGCCGGACCAGCCTTAATACAGCTTCCCCGGCTGGCCTGGGAGGTATCATTGCAGAATCGGAGCCGAGTCTATTGCCGACGGAATCTTTTTGTCTCAGTTCTGTGCCTTTTTGAAAATAGCAGACGCAACCTTTACCAGGCGACTATACGCTACTATTTATTAGTACCTATGAGCGGAAAAGTAATTAAATGTGTTAATAAAATGCCTTAAAAGGATAATTTCGGTAAAAAAAATATGAAATAAGTGATATAATTTTATAATTATATAAGTAAATTGTGATTCTTTAATAAAATTAAGCATAATGACCATTTTTTTTGTGATTATAGTATTATTTTAACAATTATTTTTTATTTTATCAACATTAATGGATTTTATTGATCGTTCTGATAGTTTTATAAGGAGATCCTATAATATAATAATCTTAATTGGAGGGTTTATTGCACCCAGACAAAGCCATGCTCAGATACGGTACGCTGATAAATTTAATTTATATGAGCAGACGAGTGAGATGGCCGGGTATATTATACAATATGAGCAGGACATAAAGGCTATCGGTGCATTTTATTCTCCCAGAGAGGCAACCCGTTTTTATAGCCGTACGTACCGGTCTGTTTTAAATTCCCCTGAACAGCGCAGGCGTTATCTTGAAACAGATCAAAGCTATCTCGACACATTAAGAGCTTTGGATTTTGATGCGATGAGCATTAACGGTAAAGCAGATTATATTTTATTGAAACGGAATATTGAGGAGCATTCGGGCACTCTTTTGAAAGAGGAGAAGGAATATTCGGCAATTACAAAATATATTCCTTTTGCCGACAGGATTTATGCTATTGAAAAAGGCAGGCGAAGGGGCGTTTCTCCTGATGCGGAGAAGCTGGCCGGTGAGCTGAACGAAATAGCTAAAGAAGTGAGAAGTGAGTCGACAAGTTTCGAAAAGGATGTTCCTCCGCTTGATAAGACGCTGGCTTCGTGTGGCTCTGAGGCGGTAAAAGGACTTAAGGCGCGTCTGAAAAGTGTATTTGATTTCTATTCGGGATATGACCCGCTTTTTAGCTGGTGGGTGCCCGCTTCTTATCATGCCCTTGATTCGGCGTTACAGGATTATGCCAGGGTAATTGAAGCAAAGGGCAGGTTAAAAACTACGCAAAAAGAGGACAGAAGCGGAATTAAAGGAATTCCTATAGGGAGGGAAGAGTTAATCAGGCAGCTAAAGGTTGATATGGTCCCGTATACTCCAGAGGAGCTGATTGCCCTGGCAAACAAGGAATTTGCGTGGTGCGATAAAGAACTCCTGAAAGCGTCGCGGGAAATGGGATTCGGTGACGACTGGAGAAAGGCGCAGGAGAAGGTTAAAAATAGTTATGTGCCTCCGGGTAAACAGCCCGGGCTGATTTTAAAGTTATACAACGATGCCATCACCTTTATTAAAGAAAGAGACCTTATTACTATACCTCCTCTTGCTGAGGAGACATGGGAAATGATCATGATGAGTCCTGAAAGGCAGTTGGTCAATCCTTTTTTCACAGGTGGAAGGGAAATCAGCATTTCCTATCCCACCAATACCATGGACTATGAGGACAAACTGATGAGCATGAGGGGGAACAATCCATATTTTTCGAGAGGGACTGTACAGCATGAGCTCATACCGGGACACAACCTTCAATTCTTTATGAACAGCAGGTATAAACCTTATCGTGACAATTTCGGGACTCCATTCTGGACGGAAGGCTGGTCGCTTTACTGGGAATTGCTGCTTTATGAGAAGGGTTTCGCAAAGACGCCTGAAGAGCGGATAGGAATGCTTTTCTGGCGGATGCATCGTTGTGCCCGTATTATTTTTTCCCTGAATTATCATCTTGGGAATTGGACCCCGCAGCAGTGTATCGACTTCCTGGTAGACCGGGTTGGACACGAACGTGCTAATGCTGAAGGAGAAGTAAGGCGGTCGTTTGAGGGAGGATACAGTCCGCTTTATCAGATAGCCTATCTGATCGGCGGCTTGCAGATCCTCAGCCTGGAAAAAGAACTGGTGGATAGCGGGAAAATGAGTATCCGGCAATTCAATGATGCCGTTATGAAAGAGAACGGGATGCCGGTCGAAATGCTCAGGGCTATTCTCATTAATCAACCATTGAAAAGAGATTTTACAACAAGCTGGAAATTTTATGATTTCAGCGAGAAATAAGGAATTTAAAATAAAATAAAACAGGGGCAGGAATATTTATGAGTGAAAATACGTCGTTTAAGCCGTCTTTAAGATTGATAGATGCAACTATGCTGGTTGCAGGGAGTATGATTGGATCAGGTATTTTTATTGTCAGCGCTGATATCAGCAGAAATGCAGGTAGTTCGGGCTGGCTCATAGCTGTATGGCTGATCACCGGATTTATGACACTTACGGCGGCTTTAAGCTATGGCGAATTGAGCGCTATGTTTCCAAAAGCCGGAGGACAATACATTTATCTGAAGGAAGCGTATAATCCTCTGGTTAGTTTTATGTATGGCTGGAGCTTTTTTACCGTAATTCAAACTGCAACCATTGCCGCGGTGGGGGTAGCTTTTGCTAAATTCACTGCCTATATTTTCCCTGTTTTCAGTGAAAATGATATCGTGGCCGACCTTGGTTTTTTAAAAATATCGCCGGCCCAACTGCTTTCTATCCTGATCATTGTTTTTCTTACTTTTATTAATACAAGAGGGATTAACAGTGGTAAGGTGATACAAACGGTATTTACCCTTACCAAGATCCTGAGTTTGCTGGCACTTATTGTATTTGGTTTATTTGCTTTAAAACCAGAGGTATGGCAGGCGAACTGGACAAATGTCTGGGATTTGCATAAATTAAACCCTGAGGGAGGTATCAGCGGATATACAACCATTGCTGCTTTCGGCGCCATAGCCGCCTCGATGGTAGGCTCTATTTTCAGCAGTGATTCATGGAATAATGTGACTTTTATTGCAGGTGAAATAAAGAATCCAAAACGGAATATCGGGTTAAGCCTGGCGCTGGGTACCCTGATCGTCACCGTGATCTATATCGTAACAAATATTGTATATACCGGAGTTTTGTCTATGCAGGAAATCGCATTTTCTGACCGCGACCGGGTAGCCGTTACAGCCTCGAATGTAATATTCGGAAATGCCGGTACAGTTATTATTGCAGTGATGATCATGGTTTCAACTTTTGGCTGTAATAACGGCATTATTATGGCAGGGGCCAGGGTTTATTATTCGATGGCAAAAGACGGCTTATTTATCCGGAGAGTGGGCACACTAAACAGAAATGCGGTGCCGGGTTTTGCTTTATGGCTGCAGTGTATTATCGCCTCTCTCTGGAGCTTGAGCGGGAGATATGGTGATCTGCTGGATATGATCTCTTTTGTGGTAGTGGTATTTTATATGCTTACTATTACCGGGATCTTTATTTTAAGGAAAAAAATGCCTTTGGCAGAACGGCCTTATAAAGCATTTGGTTATCCTGTTCTTCCAGCACTCTATATATTAATGGGCTCGGCTTTTTGTATCCTGCTGATTATTTATAAACCCAATTATACCTGGCCGGGGCTGATCATTACCCTGTCGGGGATCCCTGTTTATTATTTCATTTTATGGCTTGAAAAAAGAAAACCTGAAGCTGTTCTGCTGGCATAGACGGCAGGGCCGGGAAGTCGCGATGGAGGGTTTATGAAAGCTCTTTCTTTTTATTCTTCAGCCATTGTGATTCTTCAGCACTGAGAAGAGGCGAAAGTTTCTCATAGATTTGTTTGAGTATGCTGTACTTTTAACTTCACCAGTTCGTAGCCAGTGTCCTTAAGTTGTTTCTCCGCCTGTTCGAAATACCTGAAATCGGCCCACAATCCGGCAAAATCAGCGGTTATGACAAGTGTCCCTGCCGAACCGGTAAACCCCGACGCGTAAAGGAGATTCTTATAGTGTTCAGGTACGTATTCGCTGGTGTGCGGATCTGAAGATGGGATAATATATGCATCAATCCTATTTTTCTGCATTGCAAGGCGGAGAGCCCGGAGCTTTTCTTTATATGTCATCCTGCTTAATATTCTGAGGGACTAAACTATGGTAAAAAAGTTCTTCAATATTGTCTTTTATCAGAAATATTTTGACCTCCTGTGCGGGTGTTAAAGATAACTGACAGGCTACATTTTCGTCTGTAAAACTCTTCCTCAAAGGAAGATGAGAGACCGGTTAAAATCGGGCTTATGATTATTAAAATAGTGTTATTAGAAATTGGATAATCAGGGTAAGTTTGAATTGGGATCAGTATAAAGACTCTGTTTGAAATTTAAAACATATATAAGGATGTTAAAAATAAGTTCGCTACTAATAATTGTCTTTTTTTTAATCTTATCGGTAACTGATTATGGTTACGGGCAGACGGCGCAGCCAAAATCATTTACACACGCAGATACTCTAAGAGGAAGCATCACTGCTGAACGTGCATGGTGGGATGTTTTAAGGTACGACATCGTTGTTGAGCCGGATTTTAACGCGAAGACTACATCCGGCGAAAATACTATGACTTATAAGGTTTTAAATAGCTCTCATCCGGATGTGATGCAAATTGATCTGCAGGTACCGCTGAATATAGACAGCGTTATTCTTAATGGCAAGCAACGCCTGGATTACGAAAGGGAGGGAAATGCATGGCATGTAATGTTTAGAGACCGGCAAAAGGAGGGCACGGTTAGCAAACTTTCCATATTCTTTTCGGGTAAGCCCCGGGAGGGAATCCGGCCGCCGTGGGATGGCGGATGGACTTTTGCCAGAGATTCACTGAACAGGCCCTGGATGACCGTTACCTGTCAGGGTCTGGGGGCGTCTGTTTGGTATCCCTGTAAAGATCACCAGTCGGATGAACCGGATCAGGGGGCTTCTCTTACGATGATTGTTCCCGATACGCTGGTCGCCGTGGCTAATGGGCGGTTAAAATCGGTGGTTAAAAACAGCAATGCGACCACCTCCTATAAATGGGAAGTGGTTAACCCGATCAATAACTATGACATCATACCCTACATTGGAAAATACGTTCATTTTGATGGTTCTTATGCAGGAGAAAAAGGAAAACTCGATTTAAATTACTGGGTGCTGGATTATAATCTCGAAAAAGCGAAGGGCTACATGCCAGGGGAGGTTCAACGGATGCTGAAAGCTTTTGAATACTGGTTTGGTCCGTATCCTTTTTATGAAGATGGTTATAAACTGGTGGATGTTCCTCATACCGGGATGGAACATCAAAGCGCCGTTGCCTACGGAAACTGGTATAAACCAGGATACCGGCTGCGTGACGGTTCGGGCACCGGCCTTGGTTTAAAGTGGGACTTCATTATTGTTCATGAGAGCGGCCATGAATGGTTTGGGAATAATATAACAAGTAAGGATCTTGCTGATATGTGGATACACGAGAGTTTTACCAATTATTCGGAAACCCTGTATGTAGACTTCCATTTCGGAAAGAGCGCCGGAAACGATTATAATACCGGAATCAGGAAGGGGATCAAAAATGAAAATCCGATTATTCCTGCTTACAATGTCAATGAGGAAGGGAGCGGCGATATGTATCCGAAGGGAGGTAATATGCTTCAGACGATCAGGCATAGTATCGACAACGATGACCTGTTCAGAAATATTCTCAGGGGGCTGAATAAGACATTTTACCATCAAACTGTTACTGCGGACCAGATTGAAAACTACATTTCTGAAAATGCGGGCTTTAATTACCTGCCGGTGTTTGAGCAGTATCTTAAAACTACCCTGGTACCGCAGTTGATCTTAAATTTCAGTAAGGACGGCTCGGAAGTTATGTACCGGTGGACAAACTGCATTCCGGGTTTCAATCTCCCTTTGGTGTTAAAAAACGGGAATAAAAAAATAAAGATCTATCCTGCAGAAAAAGCGAAAACGATGAAGCTGAGTAAGGGCGTGAAGGCGATGTTTGACAAAGATTCGATTGTTAAGATGTATTACATTCTGGTATCATCCTGAGCTGCTGTTTTAATTTACATGTATTGAAGATAAGAACCATCAATTTTAAAATAAGAATCATCAATCCCAATTCTGTTATTTTATGTTACGTTTAAGATGTTTTTTCGCCGGAATAATTTTCTTTGTACTATTCCGGATGATGGCAAATGCACAGCAAAGCCAGAGCATACGCCAATATTATCCTGACCGCAAAATGGTTTATGAGTCGTATCAGCGGGCGGAAAGACTGGATAGTTCTTTAAAAAAGGCCGTGTTTAAAGCCTATGTTATTCCTCACTGGCAGGCGGGCCAAAATAAGTTTTGGTATCAGAACAGGTTAAAGAATAATGTTAACGAATATATAATGCTTGATGTGCAGACAAGAACCAGGTCTAAGGCATTTGATCATGCTAAACTGGCGGAAGCCCTGACTAAAGCAAGCGGGAAGAAGCATGACGGACAGCAGCTTATGCTAAACGAACTGGACTTTAGTGCTGACGGAAAGAGTGTCAAAATTAAAGAAGGAGATATCTGGTATGAATGTGACCTCAAAACCTGGGAATGCAGAAAAACGGAGAATGCGGGATTTGTAAGATATGAACCTGCCAGGCCTCTGCAGAGGCAAAGGTCGCGTTGGATGGGTGCGAAGACTGATTCTGTTTCACCCGATAAGCAATGGGTGGCATTTGTGAAAGAGGGAAATCTGTTTGTTAAGCCGTTAAAGGGGGAGGAGGAAATACAATTTACAAAAGACGGGACAAGTGCAAAACCCTATGGAGAATTTTCGTGGAGCCCGGATAGTAAAACGCTTATTGCTTATCATACAGATCCTAAAGAAGAGAAAGAGGTTTATTTTGTTTTGTCGTCTGAACCGGGAACTACAAGAGGCGTATTAAAATCGCATAAATATGCTCAGCCCGGTGACGAGTTTACCAGCTATGAGATGTATGTTTTCGACATTAAAGACAAGAAAGCAATAAAGACAGACGCAGAAAAGATAGATTTCTTTGGTGCGCCTGACCTGCACTGGAGGAAGGGGAATAATCGTTTTATGACCTATGAAAAGGCAGACCGGGGGCACCAGCGGTTTAGAGTGATAGAAGTGGATACCCAAACCTGGAAGACCAGAAATATCATTGATGAAAAGACCAATACCTTTATTTATGAGCAGCGGATTTATACCCGGTATCTCCCGGA